>NZ_DASZKT010000274.1:0-3957 GCF_035552695.1 Actinospica sp. | reverse complement strand
ATTCGCGCATGACGTCACGGTGTGACGCGCGGCCTCACGCCTATCGGGTGACAGCACCTCGATGGAAGGAGAGCGCTCATGCCCTACACGAACAAGGCGTCCGCACCGGTCAGTGTCGACATCCCGGAATTCGAGGGACGGTACGTCGACCTTGGCGGCTACACCGTCGGCTTCGAGATCTACAAGGCCGACGTCGACCCGGCCGAGTTCTTCCGCGGGCTCCCGGGGGACCGTTGTCAGTGTCCGCACTGGGGCGTGGTGCTGACCGGGAGCATCAGCTTCCGGTTTGCCGACCACACCGAGATCTACGCGGCCGGTGACGCCTACCACGCACCGGCCGGGCACACGCCGGTCATGACGGCCGGCACCGAGGTCGTCGAATTCAGCCCGACCGAGGCACTCAACGCGACCATGACCGTCGTCAGGGCCAACCTCGCCGCCGCCGGCGCATCGTCATGACCGCCACCACCGTCACCCAGCACCAGGCCCGCGCCCACGCGCTCGCCGAGAAGCTCATCGAGTTCCTTCAGACCAGTGAGGTGCCGGACGGCCTGTTCGCGGCCGACATGTTCTGCGACTTGACCATGCCGACCTGGCGGTTGCAGGCCTTCGGTGTCGAGGACAGCGTCGCGCTGCGGCTCGCCGGCCACCCGGGGCGGGGGACGGCGCCGCGGTGGCGGTTCGATCCGACGCCGACCGGGTTCGTCCTCGAAGTGGAGGAGGCATGGGACTCGGGCGGCGAACACTGGACCTGTCGCGAGTTGTTCCGCGCCGACATCGGCGACGAGGGCATCAGCCAGCTCTCGGTCTACTGCACCGGCGACTGGGATGCGGCGCGGCGGGCCGAGCACGCCGCCGCGGTGACGCTGATCCGTCCCTAACCTGGCAGCGGCGCCGTACTAACTCCTACGCTGTACGCGTGGGGGCAGTCCAGGACGACTCGGCATGGGAGGCGGCACGCGCCGCGTACTGCGACGACTTCGTCGCGGCGCGTGCCGCTGACGATGTCGACGCCATGGCCGCCGCAGCGCTCGGACTCGCGTCACTGCAGCGCTTCGGCGGCCCCGGCGGCCGGACTCCCGCTCTGTTGCACGAGGCATACCTCGCCGCCGCAGACTCCCCCGGCACGCGGGCAAGGCTCGCCGCTGCGCTGGCCCGCTCGTGGGTCTACGGCAACGACGCGGTACGCGGCGCGCCGTTTGCCCTGGAAGCGGTCGAGCTCGCCGAGCAAAAGCCCGATCCGGCGGTGCTGGCCGACGCTCTGGACGCGCAGCTGGCGGCGAGCTGGGGTCCGGACGACCTGTCCGAACGGCTGCACAACACCGCTCGTCTGCAGGACGTCGCCGCGCACGTGGACGACGTACGCACCCGAATGGACGCGCACCTATGGCGGCTGACCACAGCGCTTGAGACGCTCGACGTCACCGGGATGCACCGCCAGCTATCCGCGCTCGACCTGCTCGCCGACGAGACCGGCTGGCCACTGGTGCGCTACTTCGCGATGACGCGGCGAGCGATGTACATAACGCTCGTCGACGACCTTGACGGCGCCCGCGGGCTGGCCGAGGCCGCCTACGCTCTCGGCACGGACATAGGGGTCCCGGACGCGTTTGCCGTCTACCACGAGCAGCGCGCCGAGATCGCTCGTCACGCTGACGACGTCGGCTTCCTCGCTGGCGAAGCCGCGCTGGCCGAGGACTACGCGGTGAGGCGCGGCATCGAGTCGCTCATCGCCGAAGCCGCCGTGCTGGCCGTGCAGGCTGGCGACACCGAACGCGCATCCAGGCTCGTCGCGCAGGTCGCCGGCGGTGGTTTCGGGCAGGTGCCGTTCGACGTCGACTGGCTGCTCACCGTGTCGAAGACGACCGAGGCGGCGGCCGGGCTCGGCTTTACCGACATCGCGCGGGCGGGCATGACGCTCATGGCGCCGTACGCCGGTCGTTGTGTCGTCAACGCCGGCGCCGTCGTCTGTGCCGGTGTCGTCGAGGACTACCTCTGGCGGGCCGCGGTCGTCAGCGCCGACCCGCGGGCGGACCACTGGCGTGCGTCGGCCGAGGCGGCGTACCGGCGACTGGGCGCGCCGTGGTGGCTGCGCCGGGTGTCGGCGCCGTACGACATCAAGCGTGGCGCGCCCGTCGCAGCGCCGCGACCGGCCGACAGGCGCACGGTCGAGCTGCGGCGGCTGCCGGGGCAGTCGGTGTGGTCGGTGGGGCCGGCGGGCCAGGCGCGGCTGCTGCCGGACATGAAGGGGCTGCACTACCTGCACGCGCTGCTGCAGCGGCCTGATGTCGAGATCACCGCGCTGGAGATGTCCGCGATGGCCGCCGGTCACGGCACGGCCGTGGCCGAGCCGGACGCGGGCGAGCGGCTCGACCGCCGGGCGCTGACGGCCTACCGCAACCGGCTGCGGGAGATCGACGAGGAGCTCGACGAGGCGCAGTCGTGGAACGACCTGGCACGGGCCGAGCGCATCGAGGCCGAGCGTGAGGCGCTGCTGCGCGAACTCGCTGGCGCGACCGGGCTGGGCGGCCGCGCGCGCAGCATGGGCGGGACCGCAGAGAGGGCCCGGGTCGCGGTGCGCAAGGCGATCGCGGCCGCACTCGACCGCATCGCCGCCGAGGACCCGGCCACGGCCCGCCTGCTGCGCCGGACCATCCATACCGGCAGCGTGTGCCGACATGAGCAGGACCCGGACACGCCGGTCGACTGGCTGCTCTGACGCGAGCGTCACGGTGTGACAGCTGACCTCACGCATTTCAGGTAACCGCATCGATCGCTGAAGGAGCTCGTGATGACCGAACTCGCGCGTCCGCTCGAAACCGGCTGGCTCCCGGACACCCCATCACGGACTCCGTGCTGCGCCGGTCCGTCGTCAACCAGTGCGAGGACCGGTGGGTGAGCCTGCCGATGCGCCGCCGAGCGAGGTGAATGTGCGGCGCGCCGAGTCGCCAGACGACCTGGCCCTCGTCGAGCGGATCCTCATCGACGGCTATCCGACACCGGAGCTCGACGGGTTGCCGGCCAACAGGGCGATGAGTCCCGCCCTCCTCGGAAGCGCAGTCCGGCACTGGATCGGATACTTCGACGGCACCCCCCCATCGCGACGACGGCGAGTCATGCGGCACACCGCGTCGTCAACCTCTTCCTGGCCGCGACCCTGCCAGCCGCGCGGCGACGCGGCGTGTGGCGCACGCTCGTCGCGGCCCGGTGCACCGATACCCCGGACCTGCCAGCAGTCGCGTTCACCAGCGACTACAGCCGACCTGGCTTCCTGCGCATGGGCTTCCTGCCCATCACCCGTTTCACGCTTTGGGCGGTTGTCACCTGAGGCGCACGGCACGTAGCCGTCACTCGATCACTTGCGCGGGCACTGCCGATCCGACTCATAGCGACAGTTACAACGTTCGCTCATCGGCATGAGCGGATGCGGATCGCCCGGTCCGACAGAGGAACCGGCATACAGATCATCCTGATCTGCAGCTCGCGGACCGTCGCTGCCGCGCGGCGCGATTAGCGCCAGATCGGCGGTTCTAGGGCTCTTGGTTGGTAGCCGTCTGTGGCGGCTCGGCTCCCGGGGTCACTTCCCAGGCGAACAGGGAACAGCCCCGTATCGTGCTGGTCCAGCGGAGCGTGGTCCGGAGATCGCGCCACGGGCCGTGGGACTCGGCTTTCTGCCGTGGCGTGTCAGCCAGTCGGCCGAGCGACGATGGCGTGATCAGTGCCGTTTCTCCGGCCTTCAGCGGGAGGACGGACCTGCCCGAATGTTCGATGTACCGCACGTACCCGTCGTCTGCCGCGAGCACGATGAGCCGGAGCCGGCCGGGCACCTGGGCGACCTTGTTGAAGTCGACGAGGAGCTGGCCGTAGTGCATGGGGCGTGCGGGCTGGCTGCCGGAGGGGTGAGAGCGCAGGTACTTGACCTCGATCGCCAGGTCGTGCGGGTCGCCCACCCACAGG
>NZ_DASZKT010000273.1:0-59946 GCF_035552695.1 Actinospica sp. | reverse complement strand
CGACGCTAGGAGGCGACACCTTTCGATCGGCTTACGCGCCGCCCGACCAGCGGAGACGGCTCACGTTCGTCCTGCTGCGGCTCAGGCCCGCTCGCCGTTTTCGGCGCGGACGCGGGCTGCCAGCTCGGCGGCGGCGCGCTTGAGGGCCTGCTGGATCAGCACGCGTTCCGACTCCCGCATCACCGGATTGAATACCAGTGACGCGATCACACCGACCAGCGTGTCGTCGACAAGGACCGGAACCGCCAGCGTGGTCATGCCGCCCTCCGCCGACACGTCGTGCGACGCGAACCCCTCCCGGTGCACGCGTTCGAGCTCGGATTCGAGTTCGCGGAAGCGGGGATCGGAGGCGTGCATGCGTCGCGCCTCGGCGGAGAACGCCAGAAAGACGCGCCCTTGCGCCGAGTCGAAGACAGGCAGGCAGGAGTAGAGCGGCATCGCGATCACGACCATGCGGCGTACATGGGTGCCCACGCGCACCAGCACGGGGCTGTCGCCGCTCCACACCGATGCGACGGCGGTGTGGTCGGTCTCCTCGGACAGCCGCCTCAGCACCGGCTCCGCACGCTGGACGAACGCGCTGGTGAACTTCGCCGTGTCCCGTATCACCTCGGCGTAGTCCAGCGTCTTGACGCCGAGGGCGTACACCCCCCTCGTCGCGTCGTAGGCGAGCAGGTTCGTGCCCCGCAGCGTCATCAGGTACCGGTAGGTGGTCGCCCGGGACATGCCGAGCCGGTCCGCGATCTCGGCGAGAGTGAGCTCCGGCTCCTGCGAGGTGAACAGGTTCAGCACCGCTACGGCCTTTTGAATCGCCTGGATCGGCTGTACCCCCGCCGGGCGCTCGGCAGCGCCCGAGTCCACCGCCACTCCCAGCTCACCACTCACAAGGGCCTCGTCAACTCGCAGCCCTTCCGTCGAATCGCTCACACCCCCATCTTGGCAGTTGGGGATCCGCGATGACAGTCGGCCTCGGACGGTCGAGCACGTCCCGCGGCCTGCTCACTCACCTTCGAGTTGGTGCAGGTTGGTCTTGGTGAGCTCGAGCACCTCGTCCGCCTGCCCCGACAGGATGGTCCTGGTGGCGTACAGAGTGAAACCCTTGATCTGGCCGTAGCTGAGCTTCGGCGGCAGCGAGAGCTCGTGGCGGGCGACGCGCACGTCGAGAAGCGCGGGTCCGTCGTGCTTGAACGCGGCGCCCAGGGCCTCTTCGAGCTGGTCAGCCCCGGTGACGCGGAAGCCCTTGATCCCGGCGGCCTCGGCGATGCCGGCGAAGTCCGGGTCGAGCAGATCAGTGCCGAAGGTCACGATCCCGGCGGCCTTCATCTCCAGTTCGACGAAGGAGAGCGCTCCGTTGTTGAACACCACGACCTTGACCGGCAGACGCATCTGGCGGAGGGTGAGCAGCTCGCCGAGCAGCATCGCCAGTCCGCCGTCGCCCGCCAGAGCGATCACCTGCCGGTCGGGGAAGGCCGCCTGAGCGCCGATGGCGTGCGGCAGCGCGTTGGCCATGGTGCCGTGGTTGAACGAACCGACGAGCCTGCGGCGGCCGTTCATGTGCACGTAGCGGGCGGCCCAGATGCAGGGCGTGCCGACGTCGACGGTGAACACCGCGTCCTCGGCGGCGAGCCGGTCGACGGTGGCGCCGACGTACTGCGGATGCATCGCCTCTGCCCCGCCGGCCTTGGCCAGCCGGTCCAGCCGGGCACGCACGCGCCGGTAGTGGGCGGTCATGCGATCGAGGTGGCTCGAGTCGGACTTGGGCTGGAGCCGCGGCAGCAGCGCGGCGAGGGTGTCCTTGACCGTACCGACGAGCGGGACCTTGACCGGGGTGCGTCGCCCGATGCGTTCGCCGCGTATGTCGACCTGGATCACGGGCACGTTCTCGGGATAGAACTGCCGGTAGGGGAAGTCGGTGCCGAGCATGACGAGCGCGTCGCAGTGCTCCATCGCGCGGTAGCCGGAGCTGAATCCGATCAGACCTGTCATTCCGACGTCATAGGGATTGTCGTACTCGACGAACTCTTTGCCCCGGAACGCGTGCACGATCGGCGCCTTGAGCGCCCCGGCGAACTCGAGCAGCTCGTCGTGCGCGCCCGCGCATCCGGCGCCGGCCAGGATGGTCACCGCGCTCGCCCCGGCAAGCACCTGTGCGGCCGCTTCGAGCGACGCGTCATCGGGACGCACGTGGCTCGGTGCCTTCGTGATGGACACGGGCTTGGCGTCCTTGGGCGCCGCGGCCAGGAGCATCTCGCCGGGAATCACCACGACGCCGACGCCGCCCTGTTCGAGCGCGGCGCGCATCGCCATCTCGACGAGCCGCGGCACCTGCTCCGCGGTGGCGGCCAGTTCGCAGTAGACGCTGCACTCCCCGAACAGCTGCTGGGGGTGGGTCTCCTGGAAGTACTGGCCGCCGATCTCCTCGGCGGGGATCTGCGCGGCGATCGCGAGCACCGGAACGCCGCTGCGCTGCGCGTCGAACAGCCCGTTGATCAGGTGCAGGTTTCCCGGTCCGCAGCTGCCGGCGCACACGGCCAGGCGATCGGTCAGCGCGGCCTCGGCGGCCGCCGCGAAAGCCGCGGCCTCCTCGTGCCGCACGTGCTCCCAGCTGATACGGCCGCTGCGGCGCAGCGCGTCGGTGAACCCGTTGAGCGAGTCGCCGGGCAGGCCGAACACCCGCTCAACCCCGGAGGCCTCGAGGGTCGCGACCACGACGTCTGCCACATTGCTGCCCACTGCCGACTCCTTCCGTGCCCCCTGGAACATACATATACCGCCGCCTTCCCCACCGCATGTGGGGCGTCAGGACTCCCCGCGTACGGGCATGTCGGCGGCGCGGTAGACGTCGTCGATCAGGCCCATGGTGACTACCGCGTCGTCGGCCGATGGCAGCACGGGACCGCCGTGCAGCACCGCGTCGGCGAAGGCTCGCAGTTGGTAGGTGTAGCTGTGCTCACCTCTGACTTTCTCGTGGAAAGTGCCGGAGGCGGTTTTGATTGTCATACGGTGGTAGATATGCGGGGCGACGAAGTTGAGCACTCTGAGTTCGCCCTGGTCTCCTACCACGCGCGCGCTGATGGCGAGCAGCTTGCGGGACCACATGGACGCGGTGATCCGGCCCTCGGCCCCGTCCGGAAAGCGCAGCTGCGCTGTCATCGCCCGATCGATCAGCGGACTGTGCCGCGTGGCCTGGGCCGAGACCACCTCGGGTTGTCCGTCGCCGAGCAGTCCGTCGCCGAGCAGTCTCAGACAGTTGACGGTGTAACAGCCCGCGTCCATCATCGCGCCGCCGCCGAGCGGATAGCTGTAGCGGATATCGCTGAACCTGGGAAGCGGGAAGCACATCGCGACGTCGATGGAGCCGATCGTGCCCAGTTCGCCACTGGCGCAGATCTCCCGCATCCGGGAGGCCAGCGGATGGTGCCGGTAGTGGAACGCCTCCATGACGACGAGTCCGGACGCGGCGGCGGCCTCGGCCACCGTCCGAGCCTCGACGGCGTTGGACGTGAACGGCTTCTCGCAGAGCACGTGTTTGCCGGCGGCGATCGCCTTGAGTGTCCACGGCGCGTGCAGCGCGTTGGGAAGCGGGTTGTAGACCGCGTCGATGTCCGGGTCGTCCAGCACCGCCTGGTAGGAGTCGTGGACTGTGGCGATGCGGTGCTTGGCCGCGAAGCGGCGAGCCCGCTGCGGATCACGTGCCGCGATCGCCGCGACCGTGACCTCCGGCACGCCCGCCGCGGGTTTGATCAACGCCGTCGGTGCGATCCGGGCTGCGCCGAGCACTCCGATACGAAGTTGCGCCATGCGTTGGTCCTCCAGCGGGCGAGCGGCGGTCAGCGCCCGGGGCGCTGCTGTGAATGGTGCTGGGCAAGGTGGCGGCCTAGCAGATCGCGTCCGTAGTCGCCGCCGTTGGGGGTGCGCACGATGGTGTGTACATGGAATGGTTCGGGTTCCTGGTTGTCCAGGAACACGCCCTGGTGGCAGTCGTATTCGATCAGCACGACGGGGCTGTGGACGCGGTAGTAGAAGGCGTCCTCTTCGCCGCTTCCGCCGATCCAGGCGACGTGTGTGTCGGCGAGATGACGCTCGACGCCTTCCATGAAGGCGGCGGCGGGGCCGTCCGGGAGTCGCCGCGCGTAGGTCTTCACCAGCCGGAGCAGCGACTCCTGTTGCCCGGCGGCCAGTTCGCGGGCCGGAAGTCCCGCGTAGGGGATGACGCGGTTGTCCTGCGCTGCGCCGCCCAGGTGCCTGCCGTCGGCCGGGCCGGCGAGTTCGGCGGGGAGATCCTCCACCCGGATCGACTCGTAAAGCACAGCCTGACGTGCCTGTTCGGGGCGCAGGCTCCGGCGCAGGTCGAGTCCGGCCGCCCGCTGCTCGTCGAAGAGCCGCAGGCCCTTGTGCGTGCCACGGTCGGCCTCGATGGGCTCGGCACCCATGAAGGTCGGCGTGAGGACCATCTGCCGGCCGACGATGAAGCAGTGCACGTCCAGGTGATGCCCCCACAGCTGCCATCCCCACGGCTCGGTCGCCGAGGGGGTGCCGAACAGCGCGAAGGAATAGCAGTACTCGGTGAGGGTGTCACGATACTGGTCGATCAGCTCGCCTAGCGCGGCGTTGAGCTTCATCGCCGTGCGGGCGTCGGAGAAGCCGGTCGCGGACAAGGACGCCTCGACGATCGCGAGCGCACGGTCCCGCTGTGTGGGGTCGAGGTCTTCCAGACGCAGGCCGTGCGGATTCCATGTTGGAAACGCATTGATCCACATGCGCCATTCATCCGCGTCGACCGCGAAGAGGACGTCGTCGCGCTGCGCGGGGCTGAGGCTGTCGAGGAAGGCCGTCGCCGCCCGCGTCGCGTGCTCCGGATCCCAGCCGGTGTCCTTGAGGGCGAACAGATCGGGTACGACGTTCCCGTCCGTGGTGATGCCGACGAACGGCTCCTTCGCCGTCTCGACCACGCGCGGGAACAGGCCCTGGATCTCCGCCACGAGATCCGGCGGAAAGGCCGAGAAATTCATCATGCCGTGCTCGATCGGCAGCCCGGTGACGGGCCCGAACCCCCGATAACGCGACTTCTCGTAGTCATCCATGATGGGCCATTCCTTCGTTCACTTCCGCGAATCGACTGGTCGCCGCGGCCGTGAGCAGCTGCGTATCAGTCGAGATGGTGATCATCCGAAATCCCAGCTCGGCGCATTCGAGGACCTGCTTCGTGCTTCCGCAGTGGATTCCGGCGACGAGGTCGTGCCGCGCGCAGGCGGCAAGGATCTCGGCGATCGCTTCCGCATGCACACCGGGTGCCACGCCGAGGGTCGGCGGGACGCCGAGGCTGGCCGCGAGATCGGCCGGGCCGACGTAGACGGCGTCGATTCCCGGCACCGAGCAGATCTCGTCGATGTTCGCGACGGCCGCGGAGCTCTCCGCCATCACGATGCACGCGGCCTTGACGGGCATGGGCGGCCGTCCCCTGCCGGCTCCGGCGATGCGGATGGGGCCGATGCTCCGGTCGCCGACCGGCGGATAGTTGCAGGACATGACGGCCCGTTCGGCATCCTGCCGGTCGTTGACGAGCGGGACGATGACGCCCTCGGCACCGGCATCGAGGGCCTTGCCGATGACACTCGGCTCGTTGGCGGCGACACGGACGAGGGGCGCCGCTCCGCCTGAGGCGACGGCGATCAGGCTCGCGACCAGAGTGCCGTCATCGAGGACTCCGTGCTGCTGGTCGAGGCAGACGTAGTCGTGCCCGACCAGGGCGAGGCTCTCGGCGACGACCGGGGAGTTCAGCGTCGTCCAGGCACCGAGGCCGGCGGCGCCCTCGGACCAGGCGCGAATAAGGGTGCTCATGATGTGCCTCCGTGGGCTTCGGGACTCTACTTGGGGTGCGTTCACAGGGCGAGGTGCGTCTCGTAGGGCGCCGCGCGCAGCTCGACGGGGAGGTCCCAGGGGTCTTCCTCGGTGCTGCGGTCCTCCGGCGGAGGCGTGAGGATCGTCAGGTGCCGCTCGACGTCCTGCCCCGCGTTCCACTGCCGGTGCGGAACACCGGCCGGCAGCACGACGAGGTGCTTCGGACCGACGGTGAATTCCTTGAGCCCGACCTGCACGCCGAGCGTTCCTTCGAGCACCAGGTAGAACTGGTCGAACCTGTGCGTGTGCAGGCTCGGGCCGGCCGCCCCCGCGGGCAGGCCGGCGAGGTAGACGAGCGCGTTCTTCGAGGCGCGCTCCTGCCCCCGCCCGAGGACGCCCTCGTGTCCGAGCAGCGGGGTGACGGTCATTCCGCCCTCAAGGGTCTGAATCAGGTCCGCGGAGGGCGTGACCACGCTGTACGGCAGGCCGAGCGCGTCGTCCGACTCGGTGAACACGAGGCCCGGACGGATTCCGGCGTTGCCGGGCGCGAGCACCTCCAGGTGCACCTCCTGCTCGGTCCCCTCGTTCCAGTTGTGGTGCGGGACCCCGGCCGGTATGAACACCGCTGATCCGGCGGGGGCCCGGTGCACCTCCTTGCCCAGCTGGATCGTCACCTCGCCTTCGGTGATGAAGTAGAGCTGATCCACGGGATGCGTGTGGTTCGCGGGCCCGCGCACGCCGGGCGGCACGATCGTCGCGATCAGGGCGCAGGTCTCGCCCGAATAGAGGATCTTGCCCTTGTAGCCCTTCTCCCCGGGGATCTCCGCGGACTCGAATTCGACCGGCCTTACGTATTCCATGGCTTCTCCTCGTTCTCGGCGGGACGGCCGACCGTTCACGGCCATCCGTTCCTGCCTCGCTATGCGAGATGATTCTGTATCGCTATGCGATATCGAGACTAGGTGGCTGCCTCGGACCCGTCAAGTCGATCGCGGGGAGTCGCGAAATGGTCAACGGAGCGTCATCGTGGGTTGGCTCTGCCCACGCGTGTTCGTGGGCTACGCCGTCCGGTCGGCGGCGGCCGCTCCCGGGGTGCGGGACGACGGGCGGGATGTGACGGTGGGGAAACGACGAGCGTTCAGGGCCGGGTGATCAGCTCCTGGCCCGCGAGAATCTGCCGGGGTAGGCCACCATGTCGGTGTACGTGTTCAAGCTCGCCCGTGCCTCGTTCCGGCACCGCCGGCTGGTGCTGGCGATCTGGCTCGTCGCGGCGATCGCGGCGATCACGCTGGGCATCGCCAGCGGCGGGAAGACCAACGACAACTTCACCATTCCGGGCACCGAGTCCCAGCACGTGGCCGACCTGCTCAAGCAGAAGGTGCCCGCGCTCGCCGGCGGCCAGACCCAGGTGGTCTTCGCGGCTCCGGCGGGCGGGAACATCGGCGACGCGGCCGACAAGGCGGGCGTGGAGGCCGCGCTGGCCAGGATCAAGACCGTGCCGCAGGTGGTGTCGGTCTCCGACCCCTTCGCGATAGGCGCCGTCTCTCCGGACCACCGCGTGGCCCTGGGCCAGGTGCAGTGGGGTGCCGCGGCGGCGGACGTCACGGACGCGAACCTGAACGCGATGCAGACCGCCGTCGCCCCCGCGCAGCGCGCCGGCGTCGAGGTCGAGTACTCCGGCAGCGTCTACCCGGGCTGGCGGCTGACCCCCTCGGAGCTGCCCGAGCTGATCGGCATCATCCTCGCGTTCCTCATCCTGACGATCGCCTTCGGCGCCCTGATCGCCGCCGGACTGCCGATCCTGAACGCGATCATCGGCGTGATCATCACATTGATGGGCGTGACGGCGCTGGCCTCCGTGGTGAACATCGCCTCCGCCTCCACCACCGTGGCCCTGATGCTCGGGTTGTCCTGCGGCATCGACTACGGCGTGTTCATCCTCGCCCGGCATCGCAATAACCTGCTGACCGGCCTGAGCGTGGAGGACTCCGCGACGCTGGCCGCGGGCACGTCCGGCAGCTCGGTCGTCTTCGCCGCCCTCACCGTGATCATCGCGCTCTGCGGCCTTTCGGTGGTCGGCATCCCGTTCCTGACCGTCATGGGGCTCGCCGCGGCGGCCGCGGTGCTCATCGCGCTGTTGATCGCGCTCACCCTGCTGCCGGCGATGCTCGGTTTCGCCGGAGAGAAGATCACGAAGTTCATCAACTCGCCGCTGCGCCGCGGCCACCCCGAGCGGGTCGCCGTGACCGCCGCCACCGAGCCTCAGCTGACTTTCGGCGCCCGCTGGGCCAGGCTAGTCGTCCGGATGCGCCTGCCGTTCCTGGTCGGCGGCGTGGCGCTGCTCGTGGTGCTCGCCCTGCCGGCCACCAAGATGCACCTCGGCCTGCCCAGCGGCGCCTCCAAACCGACCTCGGACACCTCGCGCCGCGCCTACGACCTGACGACGGCGAGCTTCGGCCCCGGCTTCAACGGCGCGCTGCTCATCCTGGCCGACGGCGTCGACAGCCCGGCGACCGCCCGGCAGATCGACAGGCGCCTGGCCGCCGTGCCCGGCGTGGAGACCGTCAGCCTGACGGTCCAGCAGGGCACCAGCGCGGTCTTCCGGGTGATCCCCACCACCGGGCCGAACGACCCGGCCACCGCCGACCTGGTCAACCGCATCCGCGACGACCGCGCCACGATCGCCGGGGCCACCGGCGTCGACGTGCTCGTCGGCGGCACCACCGCGTCCAACATCGACGTCTCCAGCAAGCTCTCGAGCGCGCTGCCGATCTTCCTGATCGTCGTGGTCGGCCTCGCGTTCCTCCTGCTGACCTTCGCGTTCCGCACGATCCTGGTACCCATCAAGTCGATCATCGGGTTCCTGCTCTCGGTCAGCGCGGCGCTCGGCCTCCAGGTCGCGGTCTTCCAGTGGGGTTGGGCGAAGAGCCTGTTCAACATCACCCCGAGCGAGACGATCAGCTTCCTGCCGATCATCATGCTGGCGATCATCTTCGGGCTCTCCAGCGACTACGAGGTCTTCGTCGTCTCCCGGATCAAGGAGGAGTACACCAAGTCCGGGGACGCGGTCGGCGCGGTCGAGCGCGGCACCGGCTTCTCCGCGCGCGTCGTCACCGCCGCCGCGCTGATCATGTTCTTCATCTTCGTCGCCTTCCTGATCAACAACGATCCGACCATCAAGGCGATCGGCTTCAGCTTCGCCGCCGGTGTCTTCCTCGACGCGTTCGTCGTGCGGCTCACGCTGGTGCCGGCGGTGATGGCGATCGTGCGCTCGAAGATCTGGTACCACGCGCAGTGGTTCGCCAAGTACGTGCCCGACCCCGACATTGAGGGCGAGCGGCTCCAGCACCAGTTCGCCGGGGGCCTGCCCGCCGCCGAAGCAGTCGACCGCCGGCCGAATTCCTAGGCTGAGATATCCGACGTTCCCGCTCCCCGCAAGGGGATCCGTACTCAGCCCTCGGGGGTGATGGCGGTGATCGCGGCGACTTCGTCGGCGGTCAACGCGATCGAACGGCCATCCGCGACCGCCTGCCCCAGATGAATCCCTGACCAGCACTCGCTATCGCAGACGGCTCCCCTCGTCAGGCGAAGCGGGGGAAGAGAGTAAGTGCATTGTCGCGCTCGACGCCGCGCAGCTCCTTCTCGGTGAAGCCGTCGAAGGAGGTGAGGTTCGCGATGTTGCGTACGACGGTGGCTTCCGGGGCGGCGGGCCAGTCGGTGCCGAACAGGATGTGGTCCGGGCTGGTCACCTCGAGAGTGGGCAGCAGGGAGTTGCGACTGCCCGCGAGCGCGGTCTCGTAGTAGAGGCCGCGCAGTACGCCCGCGACGTGGTCGGGGTCGATCTCCGCGTCCTCGGGCCCGCGTCCCATGACGGTGTGCTCGCCGATCCGCCAGCCGAGGGTCGGCAGCGCGCCGCCGCAGTGCGCGAGGATCAGGCGCAGCCGGGGCAGCCGCTGGAACAGGCCGGTGTACAGGCCGTTGGTGATGGTGCGCGCGGTGTCGAAGGGGAACTCGACGATGGAGCTGGGGCGGCCGAATCCGAGCACGTCGATGTGCGGGCAGTCCTCCGGGTGCACGAAGACCGGCGTCTGCCGCCGCTCCAGCTCGGCGAGCACCGGCTCGAGGAACGGGTCGCCGAAATAGTGCCCGAGGGTGTTCGAAGTGAGCGCCACGCCGTCCAGGTGGAGTTCGTCGAGGGCGTAGGCGAGTTCCGCGAGAGCCTGCTCCGGGCCGTCCGCGGGAAGGGTGGCGAAGGCACCGAAGCGGCCCGGGTGGTCGGCGATCACCTTGGCGTGCCCCTCGTTGATCAGGCGGCACACCCGGGTACCGAAATCGGGGTCCTCGTCGTCTCCGGCGAAGGATCTCGGCATGGAGATGACCTGCGCTGAGATCTGCTGGCGGTCCATGTACTCGAGCGCGGCCTCGGGCGTCCACAGGACCGAGATCTTGTACCCCCCGGTGATCTTGATTGCGCCGTGCGCCAGCACGGCCGCGCCGGCCTCGGCGGACATGCCGTGCGTGTGGATGTCGATGCGGCCTGTGGGCATCTCGTTCTCCTTCGCGATCGCGTCGTGATCGACGCTAGTCCTCAAGTTGTCGAGAGTCAATTTAACGGACGGATCGCCACTTCTTCCGGCAATGAAGGCCAGCCAGTAAATTGACTACTGACATTTTAAGTCCTACCGTCGGAGGAAACACGGCCGGCCCCCGCCGCGCCGTCGACCCAATGGAGGGTTCCCATGCGGATAGGCGATGTGGCCGTGCACTCCGTGTTCGACGGGGTCATCCCACTGCCACCGGAACTGCTGTACCCGGAGGTTCCGGTCTCGGTCTGGCGCGGGGTGCCGCGAGCGCTGGATGACGCGGGGATGCTGCTGGTTCCGTTCGGGGGCTTCCTGGCCGACGACGCCCAGGGCCACCGCGTCCTGTTCGACCTCGGCGGCGGCGTCTCGCCCGAACTGGTGCCCGGCGGTGCGCCGCCGGAGGTGCGCGAACTGCTCCCGGTCCAGCTCGAGGAGTTGGGCTGTCCGCTGGACTCGGTGACCGACGTGGTCCTGACACACCTGCACATCGACCACGTCGGCTGGGCGTCCACTGCCGGGCGCGCCACGTTCCCCGACGCCCGCCACCACATCCACGCCGCCGACTGGAAGCACTTCGTCGACGGGGACGCGGACGCGGCGGTGCGGCGCAAGGTCGCCCCGTGCAGCGAGGCCGCGGTCCTCTGGGACGGCCCGGAAGCCGCGCTCTTCGACTGGCTGCGCCTGATCCACACGCCCGGCCACACTCCGGGCTCTGCCGTCGCGCTGATCGAATCGGGCGGCGAGAGCCTCGCGCTGGTCGGCGACCTCTTCCATCACCCGGAGGCCGCGGCCAACCCGCACTGGCGGTGCGGATTCGACTGGGACCCGCAGGCCGCGACCGACGCCCGCACCCGGTGGGCCGAGCGCCTGCGCGCCGCGCGCACGCCGCTGGCTGGACCGCACTTTCCGGGCCTCGAGCCGATCACGCTGCGCTGACGAGAGGGGCATTTCCATGAACCTGGTTCCAGCGGCCGTGTGCCGCGGCGGCGACGAACAGTTCGAGCTCGAAGACCTCGCGATCGAGGATCCCCGTCCGGACGAGGTGCTCGTCCGGTTCACCGCGGCGGGCCTGTGCCATACAGATCTGGAGGTGGCGGCCGGACGGATGCCGACCCCGCTACCCGTCGTCGCCGGGCACGAGGGCGCCGGGGTCGTCGAGGCGGTCGGGTCGGCGGTCTCAGGGTTCGACGTGGGCGAGCGCGTCGTGGCCAGCTTCGGCTTCTGCGGCAGTTGCCGCAACTGCCTGAGCGGCTTGCCCGCGTACTGCCCCTCGCACTTCCCGCTCAACTTCGCCGCCCAGCGCGCGGACGGCTCCACCGGGCTGCGTGACGGTGCCGGTCAGCCGGTGCACGACCATTTCTTCGGCCAGTCCTCGTTCGCCGGCTACGGCCTGTGCCGTCCCGGCAGCCTGATCAGGCTGCCGGATTCCGGCCCGGCCGACGAGTTGCTCGCCCCGCTGGGCTGCGGCGTGATCACGGGCGCCGGGGCGGTGTGGAACGTGCTGCGCGTGACGCCGGGCAGCACGGTCGCGGTCTTCGGCGCCGGAGCCGTGGGCCTGAGCGCGGTCATGGCGGCCGCGGCCGTGGGCGCCGCCCGGATCATCGTCGGCGACGTGCATCCCGGGAGGCTCGAACTCGCCTCGAAGCTCGGCGCCACCGACCTGTTCGACGCCTCAGAAACCGACGGCGTGGACCGGGTCAGGGAACTGACCGCGGGGCACGGCGTCGAGTTCAGCGTCGAGTCCACCGGCGTGCCCGCGGTGATGGCCCAGGCCGTTGCCGCGCTCGCGCCGCTCGGACACGCGGCGATCCTCGGCGTCGCGCCCGGCGCCGAGGTGCGGACGGATGCGTTCGCCCTGCTGTCGGGACGCAGCGTCACCGGCTCCATCGTCGGGCACCAGGCCCCGGCCGTGCTCGTTCCGCGCATTCTCGACCTGCACGCCCAGGGCCGCTTCCCGCTCGAGGCGATGATCCGGACGTATCCGCTCGCCGAGATCAGCCAAGCCGTCAAGGACACCCGCTCGGGCGCGAGCGTCAAAGCGGTCCTGCTGCACTGAAAGGGAACGACAGCCATGTCAGGAATCAGACTGTCCGAGGTCGTGCTGCGCACAACCGACTATGACCGTCTCTGTGACTTCTACTCCCTGCTCCTGGACCAGCCGCGCAGCGTGGAGATGACGCCGCCGCCGTCACCGGAGCCCGACGAGCCGAGCCGCATCTGCTTCTTCGACTTCTACTTCGACCCGCCCTACACCGAGCGCATCGCAGTATTCGAGTGCAAGGACGTGGGCGACGGCCCCGCCTCGCGCGGACTGCACCACTTCCAGCTGCGCGTACCGAGCATCGAAGCCCTCGTCGGCCTCTACGCCCGGCTGCAGGAGCACGGATGCCGGCCCGTCGAGGCGTCCAACCACGGACCCGGCACGAGCTTCTACTACCTGGACCCCGACGGGAACCGCCTCGAACTGTCGTCGCTGAACTTCACCTCGCGCGAGGGACTGCGCCGGTTCATGGCGACCGACGAATTCAAGAGAAACCCCAACGGTTTCCCACTCGACCCGGAGCGGCTGGTCGCGGCCGGACGCGCAGGCGGGAACCTCAATGAACTGATCTGGGAACGATGATGATCTCCTCAGCGCCGGGGCCGACCGGCGACATCGAATCAAGCGCGTACGACGCGGTCATCGTCGGCGGCGGCCCGGTGGGCCTGGCGACCGCGATCGAACTCGGCGCCCGGCGTCTCTCGGTCCTGCTCGTCGAACGCGAGGACGGCATGGTGCGCTACCCGACCGCCGAGTCGGTGGATGCCGCGTCCATGGAACTACTGCGCCGCTGGGCAATCGCCGACGCCGTCGAGCGCAGCGGCTTTCCCGCCGACGCGCCGCGTGACATCAGCTTCGTGTCCAGCATGACAACCTTCGAACTCGCCCGCTTTACCCGCCCCGCCAACGCCGACCGTCGCGAGACGACCCGCGGGCTCAGCCCCGAGGGCGGGGTGTGGTGGCCGAAGTTCTGGTTCGACCCGGCGCTTCGGGCGCGCGCCGCAGCCGAGAGCACTGTGGATCTGCGCTATCAGTGGGCTTGCGCGGGCTTCGAGGATTTTGCGGACGGCGTGACCGTGCGCCTGAGCTCGGCCGAGCACGGCCATCGGACTGTTCGCGCAAGGTACTTGGTGGCGTGCGACGGCGCGGCCTCGCCGATCCGCAAGGCTCTCGGCATCGAATCGCTGCGGGAGTCCGCGGATGCGCGGGCGCGCTGGCAGGGCGCCTTCGTGCGCCTGCCCGGACTTCGCCGGCGCATCCCGCACGCCCCGGCCGTGCAGTACTACCTGCTCAACCCGCGTCGCATGATCTTCGGCTCGCTCGACGGGCACGACCTGTGGCGCGTCACCTATCCGCTGGCTGACGGCGAGAACCCCGGCGCCGACGAGACACGGGCGAGCATCACCGCCGCGCTCCGCTGCGGAGTCGAGGCGGTCGAGATCCTCGACGCGCGGGCGTGGAACGGCGACGCGGTGGTGGCCGCGTCCTTCAGATCAGGGCACGTACTTCTGGCGGGCGACGCCGCGCACCGGATGTGGCCCTCGGGTGGGCACGGCATGAACACCGGCCTCGGCGACGTGGCGAACCTCGGGTGGAAGCTGGAGGCCGTGCTGCGCGGCTGGGCGCCGGACGCACTGCTCGACAGCTACACCGACGAGCGCCGCCCGCACGCCGAACGCATGGTGCGCCGCGCCTGGCACAACTACCGCGCGGACAACGCGATCCTGCCCGACCCGACGCTGGACGATCCGGCCGAGACCGAGGCTCGGGCGTTGGCGGGCAAGCGGATCGCGGACACGAGGGCCGGTGAGTGGCGTTCCCTGGGTGCGCAGCTCGGCATCGACTACGCCCACTCACAACTGATCGTCGCCGACGACACGCCTGCGACCGAGAACGACCCGGAACGCTACGTCCCCAGCGCACGTCCGGGCCGACGCGCCCCGCATGCGCGACTGGCCGACAGGCGCTCCGTTCTCGACCTCTTCCGGGGGCGATTCACTCTGCTGCACTTCGAAACCGCGGCGGACGGCGACCCGCTGGCTCAAGCGTTCCGCGATCGAGGCATCCCTCTGGACCTGGAGTGGGCCGGTGCCGATGACGTTCGCGGCCTCTACGACTGCGCCCTCGCGCTCATCCGCCCGGACGGCATCGTCGCCTGGCGCGGCCCGAATGCCCCGGCAGACCCCGGCGCGCTCGTCGACCAGGTGACCGGACGGACGGGAGGCGGCGACCATGCTCCTCGCGCAGACCGCTGACGGAATCGCACGCGTCGACACGCAGGGCGGCCTGCTGCTCCTGGAGCACCGCGGCACGCTGGACGAACTGATCCGCTGTGGGCGCCTGTCAGAGCTCGAAAGCTCTCCGGCCCGCAAGGAAATCGCTTGGCAGGACACTGTCATCGAGCCTCCGGTGCGTCGACCCGGAAAAGTCATCATTATCGGCCTGAACTACCGGGACCACGCGGCAGAGATCGGCAGCGCGCTGCCCACGCTGCCCCGCTTCCACCTGGTACCGGGCTCCGCCGTCGCCGCGCCGGAAGCCCGGGTGCACCTGCCGCGGATCGCACCGGATCGAGTCGACTACGAAGGCGAACTCGCCATCGTGATCGGACGCGCCGGGCATGACATCCCCGAAGCAGAGGCCTGGGATCACATCGCCGGCGGCACCGTGGCCAACGACCTCTCCGCCCGCGACGTGCAGGCAGGCGAGAACCCCGCGGTCCCGATGCCCAGTCCGGCCCTCGCGAAGGGCTTCGACGGGTTCAAGCCGCTCGGGCCCGCGCTGCTGACCGCCGGCGAGCTGCGGCACCAGCCCGCGCTCGGCATCACCACCGAGGTCAACGGCGTCCTCCGGCAGCGCTCGACGACCGCGGAGCTCATCTTCCCGGTCCCGCGGCTCGTCGCGTATCTCAGCTCCCTGCTGACGTTGGAGCCCGGCGATGTCATCCTCACCGGCACGCCGGGCGGCACCGGCGTCGCGGAGGGCAGATTCCTCGCGCCGGGTGACGCGGTGACTGTGACCATCGAGCACATCGGCAGCCTGACCAGCACGATCGCTGGGCAGAAGGACGGCTCATGACTGCCGAGGTCGAGACGCCTGCCGCCGATTGCGTGCTGTGCCAACGGGCGTCAACGCTCGACGCCGAAGACCCCGGCTGGGTGCTGCGCACAGGGAGCTGGGGCGTGTCCACGCACCCCGCGATGGCGATTCCCGGCTGGCTCGCGGTGCAGACGCTGCGGCACACCGAAGGCCTCGCGCTCCTGGACGAGGACGAGGCCGCCGAACTCGGCCCGCTGTGCGTCCGGCTCAGCGCCGCCATCGCCAAGGTCAGCGGGGCTCAGCGGATTTACACCTACTCGCTGGGCGAAGGCTGCGCGCACACGCATGTCCTGATCGGTCCGCCACGACGGGACCTGCGCGGCCCGACGTTCCTCAGAGCCGTGCTGCGCAGGGACGAGTTCCTGGCGGACGAACACGAAGCCAACCGCGTCGCCGCCGAGGTGGCGGCCGAACTAGCAACGATCAGATTGAGGTGACACCGATGACGACGACTCAGCAGAGCGACGTGGCCATCCCGGAGTGCTTCTCGTACTTCCGGGCGATCGGCACCCCGCAGGGGCAGGCGCTCAAGAAGCGCCTCGAGCGCGCCGCGAAGACCCGCCTGGAGGTCTCCGACGAGCTCGCCGCGTCCTTCGGCCGCGCGATGAACACCGGCGACCGGCTCGGCGACGCGTACATCGCGGCCGCTTTCGCCGAGCGCGGCGGACGGTCGAGGGCCCGCAAGAACGTGGAGCTGGCCCTGACCGGCGGCATCGAGAGCGTCGAAGACCCCTCCCCCGAGCTCGTGGCGATGTTCGCGCAGATCAACACCGACCCCGACTGGGTCGACTGGGCGAAGGTGGAGCACGGCGCCGAGGTCTTCCGGCGCTACGGCAAGGAGCTCTACCCGTACTTCGGCATGGTCACGTTCAACGGCTACGGCCTGGAGACCATCGCCAAGCCCCTCGCCCTGACCGGCGCGTACACCGGCGGATCGGCGTTCGGCCGCTTCCTGGAGACCTGCCGGCTGTGGACGGACACCACCGAGCCGAACGCCATGCGCCCGGGCGGGGCCGGTCGACGGTCCGCGATCCTCGTGCGCACGCTGCACTCGATCATCCGCAACACCCTGCTTCCGCACGCCGAATGGGACCGCCCGCGCCTGGGCACGCCGATCAGCCAGTTCGCGATGCTCGGCACCCTGCTGCTGAGCTCCTTCGCCCCCGGGATGCAGCTCAAGCTCGTCGGCTACCTGCCCAGCGACGACGACATCGCCGCGATGATGCACCACTGGCGCTACGTCGGATATCTGATGGGTGCCGAGGCGCCGTGGTATCCGGAGACCGTGACCGAGGCCTTCCAGGCACAGCTGCTGATCTCGCTGGCCGAGCCGCCGAACCCGAGCGCGGACTCCCGGCAGCTGTGCAGCTCGTTCATGGACACCTTCCGGCCCGCGCAGGACGCGGCCGGGCTCCGCCGGGTCTACGGCAACCTCAACTACCGGGCGCAGATGGGCCACGCCCGCTTCTACCTGGGCAAGGAGAGCTTCGCGGAGACGGGTCTTGCCGATCCGGGGCTGTGGCGCCTCGCCCCGCTGGCCAGGGTGCTGCCGAACCTGACCCGTGAGGCGCTGCGGCGCACCGTGCCGGGCGTGGCCGGGCGGATCGACCAGGCCCACCGCCGCTACCGGCACGAGTTCCTCGCCAAGAATCTCGAAGGCGGCGAGGCGAAGTTCACCCCCGTGGACAAGCTGACCCGATGACCGGCAACGGATGACCCGCACCCCGACCGACCCCGCACCGCCGAGCACGCACGCCTCCGCCCGGCCCGCCGCCACCGAGCGCGGGCCCGGGCGGGCTGCACCGATAGGCTGAAAGACATGTCCGAGACCGCGCCCCCGCCGACCACTCGCCCGCGCGGGCGCCCGCGCAAGGACGCCGAAGTCGCCCCGACCGACCACGCGATGGCCGTGGCGATCGAGGCGTTCTCGGTGCACGGGTACAACGGGGTCTCGCTGCGCTCGGTCAACGACGAGCTCGGCGCCAGCCGCAACCTGCTCTACCAGCGCTTCGGATCGAAGGCGAACCTCTGGCGCGCCGCGGTGGACTGGGCCTTCGCGCCGCTGGTCGCACACGTGGACGCCGGGGACGACGAGTCCGCGGATCCGATGGTGCGTCTGCGGATGCTGATCCGCAACTTCATCGAGTACTCCGCCACCCGCCCCTACCTCGCCCGCCTGGTCATGGTGGAGAGCTCGACCGTGACCGACCGCCTCGAATACCTCTACCACCAGTACATCGGGCCCACGCGCTCGCGCTTCATGCCGGTCTTCGAGCAACTGCGCGACCAGGGGCGCATCAAGAACATGCCGTACGACGTGTTCTACTTCCTGCTCACCTCGGGCGGATCGGCGCCCTACGGCCAGATCGGCATGGTCTCGCTGATGAACCCGGAGATGGCCTCGACCGACGAGGCGCACGTGCGCGTGTACGCCGAGAACGTCACCGAGATCCTCATCAACGGGCTTTCACTGCACAACTGATGCCGCCGCGCCGAACTGGTGCGGCTGCGGGATCGTCGTGACCACGTGGGCGACGACGCGGTCGGACAGGCAGATGTGCCGGTGCGGCACGTCGGCCGGGAACCGGACGAAGTCGCCGGCGGCGAGGTCGACCTGGTCGTCGACCGGACCGGTGCGCAGCTTGCCGGAGAAGACGTAGAGATGGTGCAGCGCGCCGGTGGAATGCGCGGGCGCCGGGCCGGTCTCCCCGGTCGCCTTCTCGAGCGTCAGGACGAAGGTGCGTACGTAGCCCGAGCCGAAGGTCAGGTCGAGCAGCCGGTCCGACAGGCCGTCGTGCGCGGTCCAGTCGGCCTCGGCGGCGCGCTGGACGTAGACGGGGCTCCCCCACTCGGTCAGCAGCCGGCGCGGCGGGATGTCGAGCGCGGTGCTGAGCGAGGCGAGGGTCTCCACCGTGGGGTTGCCGCCGCCGCCCTCCAGCACCGAGAGGGTCTGCTTGGAGAGCCCGGATCTGCGCGCGAGCTCCCCGAGGGAGAGGTTGCGCTCCCGCCGGTACCGGCGGACGTTGCGCGCCACGAGTTCGTTGTGGTCCATGACCTCGTCACTTTTAATTGACGGTTCGTCCATCTTGACGTGCGTCAATTCTACAGGACAACCTGTCACTTATAGCCGAGTCGGAGCTGACTGGTTGCCCGGGAGCTGGCATGAGTACGACCACACTGGACACGGTCCGGATCGTCCGCGACGATCGCGCCGCGGTGGAGAAGGCGATGACCCTGCTGACCTGCTTCGGCGGGCAGACGAGCGGGATCGGCGTGAGCGAACTCGCGCGGCGGGCCGAGCTGAGCAAGTCGACGGCGTTCCGGCTGCTGAGCGCGCTCGAACGCAGCGGCGTCGTCGAGAAGGTCGAGCGCAAGTACCGCCTCGGGCAACGCCTGCACGAACTCGGGCGTGACGCGTACGTGGCGGACCACGACTGGATCCGGGACTCGCTGACCCCTTACGTGATCGACCTGTACGAGAGCACCCGCGAAACCGTGCACCTCGCGGCCCTGCACGGCACCGACGTGGTGTACCTCTCCAAGCTCTACGGACACCGCCAGGTGCGCTCCCCTTCGCGCATCGGGGCGCGGGTGCCCGCCTACTGCACGGCGGTCGGCAAGGCGCTGCTCGCCCACGACCCGGCCGCTCTCGATCGGATCCTGGAAGGGCCGTTGCGCCGGTTGACCCCGACGACGATCGTCGACCCCCTGCTTCTTGCGGAAGAGATCGCCCGCGTCCGCGAGGAAGGTGTCGCGTACGACGACGAGGAGGCGACCGCGGGGCTCAGTTGCGTCGCGGTGCCGATCGTCGGTTACGGCGGAAGAGCCGTGGCCGCGCTGTCGGTCTCGACCGCGACTGGACGACTCGACACGCGCGCGCAGGCACGGACGCTGCGCGAGATCGGCGCTGAGGCGGCCCGCGGTCTCATGTATGCGCAGCGGCGCAGGTTGGCCGCTGGACGCCGTGTCGAACGCGCTGTCGGACGCACGGTCGGACCCGACGTTCCGCACGGCGGCACGGCCTCTGTGCGCTGAGTTGGCGAGCGCGGGAGTGTGTCAGCGGTACTCCCCCATCCGCTGAGCAAGGAGCTCGATGATGCGCTCACCCAAGGTCGCCGCTCTCGCAGTCGGCGCAACCGCGGCGACCCTCGTGGCCGTCGCCGTCTACCCCGCCTCCGCCGCGGGCACCACCACCCACCACACCGGGACGCTCGCCGACGGAGCGACCTGGATCGCCGACGTCCCGGCGAACTGGAACGGCACTCTGGTCCTCTTCAGCCACGGCTTCGGCCCGCTCACCGCACAGGACGCGCCCTCCGCACAGTCCGGCACAGCGCTGCTCGCCCAGGGGTACGCGCTCGCCGGTTCGTCGTACGACCCGAAGGGCTCGCTGTGGGCCCTCAACTCCTCGGTGCGGGACCAGTTCGCCACGCTGACGGCGTTCGGCAGGCAGTTCGGCACGCCGCAGCGCACGATCGCGAGCGGGGATTCGATGGGCGGACTGACCAACAGCATCATCGCGCAGGACGGAGCGGGCCGGATCTCGGGCGCCGTGACCTTCTGCGGGATGGTGGACGGCGCGGTCGACCTCACCGACTCCGAGCTCAACGGCGAGTACGCCATCACTACTCTGCTTCCCGGCGCGTCCGGCGTCCAGCTGCGCGACTTCACATCGTTCGGCCAGGGCGCCGCGTCGGGCACGGCCCTGCAGAGCTCCATCTCCACCGCTCAGAGCACCGCCTCGGGTCGAGCCCGCATCGCGCTCGCCTCCGCGCTGCTGAACGAGACCGATTGGGCGTCAGGATCCGCAGCTCCGTCACCCGGGGACTTCGTCGGCCAGGAACAGCAGGAGGAGCAGACGCTGACCGGCGGGCAGCTGCCGTTCGTCCTGGGCGCGGAGGCCGCGATCGAGCAGGCGGTGGGCGGTGATCCCTCGCACAACGTCGGGGTGAACTACGCCGCGCTGCTTCGCTCGTCCCCGTACTACAGCCAGATCAAAGCCCTGTACCAGCAGGCCGGACTCGACCTGGACGCGGACGTCGCCGCGCTCGACAAGAACGAGAGCTACACGTCCGAAGGCGATTCGCTGGCCAACACCGAGCGCACCTCGACCAACTCGGGATACCTGCCCATCCCCGAGCTCGACGTGCACACCATCGCGGACCAGCTCATCCCCGTCCAGCAGGAGAACAACTACGCCCAGCGGGTGCGCGAGCACGGCGATGCCGCGAACCTGCGCCAGTCCTACGTCGCCGCGATCGGCCACTGCAACTTCACGGCCGCCGACGTCGTCGCCGCGATCAACACGGTCTCCGCGCGCGTTGGCACCGGGCACTGGAGTCCGACCGACGCCGCCACGCTCAACGCCGCCGCGGACAAGCTGACCGGCCTCGGCGGGGGGAACTTCCTGACGTACCAGCCCACTCCGCTCGTGGTTCAGCCCACCTGGTAGCCGTCCGCAACGGTGACCCACGCCGGTTCCGCCACCCAGAGTTCGAGTTCTTCGGCATCGGCGAGCTCGACATCGACGACGTGGCGGAATCCGGCGTCGCGCGCTGTCCCGGCGCCATTTCGGTCTCCGGCTCGGACGGAGTAGACCACCCGACGGCAGCCCGGGTCGGCGGCGAACGCCCCGCGTGCCCAGGCACGCAGCATGGCCGCGGACTCCGGGACCGCTCGGACCTCGAGGTCGTGCGCCGCCGCGGGGTAGGCGCGGGCGAGGCGTCCGGTGACGCAGCGTTCGAGGCGGGCTGCGTCCATGTCGGCGTCCATGTCAGTCCTCGTCATCCGACACCAGGCGCCGAACCTCGGCTTTGAGGATCTTGCCGGAGGCGTTGCGCGGGACGGCGGGCACGACCTGGAGCCGGCGCGGCAGCTTGTAGCGTGCCAGCACCGCGCTGCCGTACTCGCGCACGTCCTCGAGCGTGATCGCGACCCCTTCGGCGAGTGCGACGACCGCGACGACGGTCTCGCCCCACTGCTCGTCAGCCGCGCCGACCACGGCGATATCCGTGATCCCCGGCATGGCGGACAGGGCACGTTCGACCTCGGCGGGATAGACGTTCTCCCCGCCGCTGATGATCATGTCCTTGAGCCGGTCGACCACGTAGAGGCAACCGTCCTCGTCGAGGTAGCCGATGTCGCCGGAATGGAACCAGCCGGCGTCGTCGAAGGCCGCCGCGGTGGCCTCGGGGTTGCGCCAGTAGCCGGGGGTGACGTTCGGCCCGCGAACCACGATCTCGCCGGGCTCGCCGGGTTTCAAAGGCTTGTTGTCGTCCGATCCGACGACTCTGACCTGGGTGTGCGGCATCGGGATACCCGCCGAGCCGACCTTGTCCCGGGTTCGCTCGGCCGGAAGGTGCGTGGCGAACGGCGCGGTCTCCGTCAGGCCCCAGGCCTGCTGGAGAGTGATCCCGTGAGCAGCGAAGGCCTCGATCAACGTCGCGGGCACGGGAGCGCCGGCGACGACGATCGTGCGCAGGTCCGGCAGGGGTGTGTCGAGCGCGCCGGAGACGCGGGCGAGCGCGGCGAGCATCGCGGGCACGGCGAACATCGTGTTGACGCGCAGGGTGACGAGGTCGTCGAGGAGGCATTCCGGGTCGAACCCGCGTCTGATCACCACGGTGCCGCCGCGCGCGAGGGTGCGCAGGGTGAAGCTGTTGAGCGCGCCGATGTGGAACAGCGGCGCACCCGCATACGTGACGTCGCCGCGACGGGAATCGAGCACGGTGTCGACGTTGACGGAGTTCCACCAGACGTTGCCGTGGGTGAGCACGACGCCCTTCGGCAGGCCGATGGTGCCCGAGGTGTAGATCAGGAAGGCCGGATCGTCGAGGCCCTTCACCGCGATCGTGTTCCCGGGCTCGGCGCGGGCGATCACGTCGGTCCAGAGCTCCCAGAACTCGGGGGCATCGGCACCGACCGGCACATTCGGGTCGTCGTCGACGAGCAGGAAGCGGCGCAACGCCGTACGAGCACGGACGTTCTCAAGCACCGCGCGATGGCCTTCTTCGCACACGACGACCTCGGCGCCGCTGTCGGTGAGCACGCGTTCGAGTTCGGGTTCCGCGAGGCGGAAGTTGACCGGCACGAACAACGCCCCGACGCGGAAGGCGGCGAGCATCGTGACGAGGAACGCTGGGCTGTTCAGGCCGACGTAGGCGACGCGGTCACCGTCGCCGAGGCCTGAGTCGACGAACTGGGCGGCCAGGCGGGCGGCCTTGTCGTCGAGCTGAGCAAAGGTCAGATCGCCGTCCGGATAGCTGACGACCGTGACGCCCCCTTGGTAGTGGGCATTGCGCGCGACCGCCGCAGCCAGGTTCACGTCCACGTTGTGGCCTGAGTTCGGCGGGAACGGATGGATGCCGCTCATCTCGGGCTCCTTTACTCGAGGTGGTCGCCGCCGGCCGCGTGCGCGAAGCCGCGTACCGCGATGCCGCCGTCAGCGCTGATGGCGTGGCCGGTGATGACGCCGGATTGCTCCCGCGCGGCGAGTAGTACGTAGGGGCCGGTGAACGCGGCGGGCTCGGTGCTCGAGTCGTGCAGCGGGATCGGTGGGGGCGCGGCATCCGGGCGCTGCTTCGCGAAGGACACACCGATCGAGCGGTCGGCCAATTCGAGGGATGCGGGGCCGCGCAGGTCGGTGTTCATCCCGCCGCATGCGACGCCGTTCACGCGCACCTTGGGCGCGAGCTCGTAGGCGAGTTCGCGCATCAGGCCGAGGCAGGCGTGCTTGCTGGCGGTGTAGAGCGGGCCGCCGCCGTTGACATGGAAGGACGCGTTCGACAGCGTCATCACGATGCTGCCGCGGCTGCGGACGAGTTCCGGCCACGCGGCGTGCGCGGCGAGCAGATAGCCCTTGACGTTGATGGAGAAGATCTCGTCGAAGGCCGCGTCGAGTTCGTGCGCGCTCAGGCGGGTCAGCTGACGCTGGTAGTCCCAGACTCCGGCGTTGGCGACGAGGGTGTCGAGTTTGCCGAACCGGTCAACAGTTTCCGCGACCGCGCGCCGGAGCGCGTCCGGGTCGCGTACGTCGCCGACGACGGTGTGCACGCGCGGATCGGAAGCCGTGAACCCGTCGAGCTGCTCCTTGTCCCGGCCGAAGACGGTCACGGACGCGCCTTCCGCGAGGAAGCGCTCGGCCACCGCCCGCCCGATTCCGGAGCCGCCACCGGTGATCAGGGTGCTGTATCCCGCGAGCCAGCCGGTCACGCGACACCGGCCAGGAAGTCGCTGACGAGCCGTTCGAACTCGTGCCGCCGTTCGAGCTGGACCCAGTGCCCGCAGCGGCCGAACACGTGCAACTGGACGTCGCGGATCTGCTTGAGCATGATCTGCGCGCCCTCGAGGGTGATGGTGCGGTCGTCGCGTCCCCAGAGCAGCAGAGTGGGCGACGCGATCTTGTCCAGGTCCTTCCATAGCGGGTCCATGCCGCCGCGCTTGCCGAAAGCGGAGTTGTAGAGGTGGTAGAAGGCGATGTGGCTGTCGTCCAGCGAAGCCTCGTACCGGGCACGGACCACGTCCGCGCCGAACTGCTTGTGGTCGAAGACCATGGTCCGGATGAAGTCGGCCATCTTCTTCTCCGTCGGGCCCTCGCCGTTGTAGTAGCGGAACATCTCCTTCTGGCCCTCGGTGGGGGTCGGGCCGAACGGCAGCCATCCGCCGCCGGGAGCCATCAGGACGAGTCCTGCGACGCGGTCGGGATGCTGCTGCGCGATCGCGAGGGCCGCGGCACCGCCGAGGCTGTTGCCGAGCAGGTGGAAGCGGTTCACACCGAGTGCGTCGAGGGCCTGGATGAGCGCGTCCGCGGTGATCTCGGTGATCGAGCGCTCGGCGAGGTCCGCTTCGGTGGGCCGGTAGCTGCCGCCGAAGCCTGGCTGGTCCGGCAGCAGCACCCGGAAGCGAGGTGCGAGGGTACCCAGGTTCTGGTGGTAGTTGCTCAGGCCGGACGCGCCCGGGCCGCCGCCGTGCAGCATCACGAGGACGGCGGGTCCGGAACCGGCCTCGGCCACGGCGATCTCGCCGAGCGAGGTGGAGACCTTGCGGTATTCGGTCACGAGAGGTCCGTCCTAGAAGAAGGTGGAGATGTTCTTGGCCTGCAGCACGTTCTGGTCGAGCAGGATCTCCCGGCGCGCGACGCGCAGGCCCTGCTCGGTGCGGCGCAGCAGGTCGGTGCGGCGGCCCGCGAAGACGGTCACCTCGCGTTCGAGCCGGTTGCGGTAGACCAGGAACGCCGAGCGGGCCAGCAGGTCGTTCTCGCCCGAGTCCGCGTGCCGCACGGTGACGTTGGTGACGAGGTGCCGCGTACGCGAGGGCGGGTCCTCAGCCCAGGCCATGCCGGAGTCGAACCGGCGGATGCGCCAGGCGAGGGATTCCTTGGTCTCGTCGAAGTACGCGGCCTCGCCACGCGCGGCGATCGACAGTGCCTGCTGACGGCGCAGCCGGTTGGTGCGCGTCGGCATCCAATAGTCGAGGTCCTCGGCGAGCAGATCGAGCCAGTCCGCGAAACGGCCGTCGTCGAGGAGTTCGGCCTCCGCGTAGTAGAACTGCTCGACTTCGAAGTGCGTGTCGCGGTCGGCCCGCCCGGGCGTGGTCGTCGTGGTCGAGGTCTTAGTCGTCATCGTCATCCTCGAAGCAGGGTCCGCAGATTGGTTCCGGTATCGGCCAGGCGCGACGCGTCCACCGGGATCCGCCGGTCGATCAGTCGGCGCGCCGTGCGCACGGCGTTCGGCTCATCCACCGAGGCGGCCGCGACGACGTGATCACCGACGAGCCCGAACATGCTGAAGGACGGGTCCGCGAACGCGCCGCGCAGCACGGCGCGTTCGGCCTCGGCGAGGCGGCCGACGGCTTCGATGTGCCGGCCATGCCGATCGGTCCAGAACCACGGCGCGCTCGCGGGCGGCGGCGCGGTGCCGAGGATCGCGGCCGCGGCACGAGCACCGTCGACCTGCGCGGCGTCCCAATGCTCGGCGGACGGATGCAGCACACCTGATACGCGCATGCGGGCCGGATCGCCGACGACCAGGACGTTGGGATGGGAGCTCGCGTGCCGCGCGTCCACCACGATGCCGCGCTCGACCACGAGCCCTGCGGATTTCGCGAGCTCGACGCGCGGCACCATTCCGACGCCGAGGAGCACCGCGTCGAAGTCTTCGGGAGCTCGGCCGCCTCCGAAGTAGGCGCGGATGCCGTTGGGCTGCTTGCCGAACGAGGTGATCGTCTGCTGCACGGTCTCGATGCCGCGCACCGCGTGCTGTCCGTGCAGCCAGGCGGCGAACTCGGGCCCGAGGACCGGTTCCAACGGACGCGCCTCGGGGTCGGCGATGACCACCTCGCAGCCGAGTCCTGTCATCGTCGAAGCGGTCTCTGCGCCGATCAGCCCGGCCCCGACGACCAGGACGCGTGCGCCGGGATTGAGCGCGGCGCGCAGCCGGTCCGCGTCGGCGAGGGTGCGCAGCACGTGGACGCGATCGTTGTCGGCACCGGGAATCGGCGGTCGTGCGGCGTGTCCACCGGTCGCCAGGACCACGCGATCGGCACGCAGAACCGCGCCGCTGTCCAGCTCGACGGCGCCCTCGGCGCCATGCAGCGCGGTCGCCCGCGTGCGGTTGATCAGCTGGATGCGCTGCTCGTCGTACCACTCCGGCGGCTGCAGCGCGAGCTGCTTCACATCGCGTGCACCCGCCAGGTACTCCTTCGACAGAGGTGGCCGGTCGTACGGGAATTCGCCCTCGTCGACCAGCGTGACGTCGCCGTCGAAACCGCCGGCGCGCAGTGCGGCCGCGGTGCTCACCCCGGCGATCCCGCCGCCCACGATCAGGACTCCGCTCATCAGGACTCTGCTCATGCGCCGCCGCCGGAGGTATTCGGATAGAGGTAGACCTCGCCGTCGCGTACCTCGACTCGGTGCGCGCAGGTGCCTCGGGTGGCGGGCAGGCCTTGGACCTCGCCGTTTTTCAGGCAGAAGCGGCTGGCGTGCAGCGGGCACTCGACGTATCCGTCCTCGACGAAACCGTCGGCGAGCGAGGCGTCCTCGTGCGTGCAGGTGTCGTCGAGCGCCCACACGCTGCCGTCGGTGTCGCGCAGCAGCGCGACGTTGTCGGCTGTGCCGGTGACCGCCTTGTCGATCGCGATGCCTTCGCCCTCGGGAATCTCCTCGAGTCGCGCGACGCGGATCCCTTCGCTCATCGACCCACCTCCTCGTGCCAGGCAGGGGTATTCATCAGCGTACGCCAATGTGCATAGAACGAGCGGCCCGCCGCGTCGCTGTAGAGCTCGCTGGTGGTGCCGGGGTACCGGCCGTCCTCGCGTTCGGAGCCGAGGCCCATCTGGTAGTTGAGCGGAATCGAATTGGTGATCACGCCGTGCGCGACGGCCTGGACCTCGCTCCAGTTCTCGCCGTCGTCCTGCTCGAAGATCCCGGAGGGGCCGAAGGTGCGCAGGTTGTACAGGCGCTGCGCCTCGCGGACCTCCGGGGGCATCGCGGCGTCCACGATCGTCCACGCCCACACCTCCATCCGGTCCGGGCCCTTCGGGTGCCAGACCCGGATCGAGCCGTTGACCGGCAGGTAGGAGAAGTTCGGGAAGACGGTCGCGTGCCCGTTGGTCAGCGGGCCCTCGACCCGGGCGTCGCCGAGCCGGGCGCGCAACGCGTCGTAGTCGGTCCACTTGTGCACCGTCTCGGCGTCGAAGCGGTTCCTCGGGTGCACCGGGAAACCGGCGCCGTGTCCGTTCGGGCCCGCGTACTGGCGGCCGGTGCGGTGCACGATCTCGTCCTTCGGGCCCTTTCCGGGCGGGGCGAGCAGCATCAGCGCCGACGCGTGGCTCATGTTCACGTGGTACCAGTCGGTGGCGAACTGCTCGGCCGCGAGCTTCCAGTTGCCCTCCAGCACCCACTTGTGCACGCCGCCGACGACGACCGTCCCCGCGTCGTCGTGGTCGAGCATCGCGTCCATGTACCAGGCCATATCCCCGAGCGATTCGCGCAGCGCCACCGGCTCCGGGTTCCAGGTGCCGAAGATCAGCCCGTGGTACGTCTCGACGTGCGGAACCTCCGCCAGGCCCCAGTCGGCCGTGTCGAAGGACTCCGGATAGCCCGCCCGGTTCGGGACGCTGACCAGCGAGCCGGCCAGGTCGTAGGACCAGCCGTGGTAGGTGCAGGTGAAGTTGCGGGTCGAACCGTAGTCCGCGCGGCACACGCGCGCGCCGCGATGCCGACACGAATTGAGGTACGCCCGGATGCGCCGGTCCTTGTCGAGGGTGACAATCACCGGGTCCTCACCCATGTACGTGGTGAAGAAGTCGCCGGGCTTTCGGAACTGATCGGTGTGCGCCAGGAAGAGCCAACTGGGGGCGAACACCCGGCGCAGCTCCTGCCGGTAGAGCTCGAGATCGGTGAACACGGCGCGGTCCAGCAGTCCGCCCTCGGCGTCGACCAGCCCGGAGACGTCGGTCGAGCGTGTCATTTCGGGCGGACGCTTGAGCGCGGTCGTGGTCGTGGGTTTCATGGGGCCAGGTAAACGCGCGGGCCCCCGCGCGTTCCAACCCCTGTTCCGTACGGCGGCACGCCGAGTTCCGGCCGGGAACCGCGCTCGGCCAGCCTGGCCGCATGATGCTAGCCGCCACCGCCGTCAGCCAGAGCCCGACGGATCCGCTCAGCGGCCTGGTGCTCGGCGAGGTGCCGATTCCCCAGCCGCCGCCCGGCTGGGCCCGCGTGCGGGTCGTCTCCTCGTCGCTGAACATGCACGACCTGTGGACGCTGCGCGGCGTGGGCCATCCCGCCGACCGACTGCCGCGCATCCTCGGCTGCGACGCCGCCGGATACGACGAGGACGGCAACCCGGTCATCGTGCACCCGGTGATCGCCGATCCCGACGCGGGCGCCGGGGACGAGACCCTCGATCCCGGCCGGGCGCTGCTGTCCGAGCAGCACGACGGCGCGTTCGCCGAGTACCTCGTCGTCCCCCGCCGCAACCTCGTGCCCAAGCCCGACTGGCTCTCCTTCGACGAGGCCGCGTGCCTGCCGGTGGCCTGGACCACGGCCTACCGGATGCTGTTCACGCAGGCGCGGGTGCGCGCCGGCGACCGCGTCCTCGTGCAGGGCGTCGGCGGCGGAGTGGCGTCCGCCGCCATCCACCTGGCCGCCGCGGCGGGCGCCGTCGTCTACGCCACCAGCCGCAGCGAGGAGAAGCGCAAGCAGGCGCTGGACTGGGGCGCCCGCGAGGCGGTGGCCAGCGGGGAGCGGCTGGCCGAGCGCGTCGACGTGGTCATCGAGACCGTCGGCGAGGCCACCTGGTCGCACTCCCTCAGGGCACTGCGACCCGGCGGCACGGTGGTCGTCGCGGGTGCCACCAGCGGCGCGAACCCGCCGGCCGACCTGGGACGCGTCTTCTACCTGCAGCAGCGCATCCTCGGCTCGACCGGATGCACCCGCGCCGAACTCGTCGCGATGCTGCGGATGATGCAGGCCACCGGGGCGCGGCCGGTGATCGACCGGACGCTGCCGCTGGCCGAGATCCACCGGGGCATCCAGCTGATGATCGACGGCGAACTGACCGGCAAACTCGTCATCCGCCCCGGGAACTCCGCATGACCGCGATCGCCGTGGGGCTCTCGCACTCCCCGCTCATCGGCAAGAACGACCCGCCCGACGAGGTCCTCGAAGCCGTGGCCGACGCCGTCCGCGGCGCCCGCGCGTTCGTCCGCGAGTTCGACCCCGAACTCGTGGTGCTCTACGCCCCCGACCACTACAACGGGTTCTTCTACCGCGAGATGCCGCCGTTCTGCCTGGCCACCGCCGCCAACGCGGTCGGCGACTTCGACACGGCCGAGGGCCCGCTGTCCGTGGACACGGCCGCCGCCCGGGAGATCGCGCGCGGGGTGCTGGAACGCGGCGTCGACCTGACGATCTCGGCCCGGATGACCGTCGACCACGGCTTCGTCCAGCCCTTGGAGGTGCTGTTCGACGGCATCGGGAACGTGCCGGTGGTGCCCGTGTTCGTCAACGGCGTCGCGACCCCGCTCGGCCCGGTCAGCCGAATCAGGGCCCTGGGCACCGCGATCGGCGAGTCGGCGGCGGCACTCGATCGCAGGGTGCTGTTCCTCGGCTCCGGCGGCCTCTCGCACGACCCGCCCGTCCCGGTGCTCGACGGCGCCCCGCCGCGAGTGGCCGACGCCCTGATCGAGGGAACGCCGCCCACGCCGGAGCAGCGCGGCCGGGGCGAATTGCGGGTCGTCCAGGCGGGCCGCGACTATGCCGCGGGTTCGACCTCGATGATCCCCATCAGCCCGAAGTGGGACAACGCGTTCCTCGACGTGATCCAGGACGGCCGGCTGCCCGAGTTCGACTCGTGGAGCGTGGAGTGGATGGGACGAGAGGGCGGCGGCAGCGCCCACGAGGTGCGCACCTGGATCGCCGCGTTCGCCTCGCTCGCCGCCACCGGCCCGTATCGCGTGACCGACCGCTTCTACCGCCCGGTTCCCGAATGGATCGCCGGTTTCGCCGTCGCCACCGCCGAGCAGGAACGGCCGCGATACATCGCCGGCTAACTCGGACGGCCGCTGTTCCCGCCGTTCAGCACGCGGCTGCGGCCGCGGAACTCGGCGACGACCTCGTCTCCGCGCAGGATGCTGACGTCGTAGATCCCGCTGCGGCCGAAGGTGACGCGCTCCTCGGCGACGGCGGTGAGCTCGTCGCCGGCGCGGACCGGCGCGATGAAGCTGATGTCCGCGCCGGCCGCCACGGTCACCGGGCCGTGGCTGTTGCACGCGCAGGCGAACGCGCTGTCCGCGAGCAGGAACACGTAGCCGCCGTGCGCGATGCCGTGGCCGTTGACCATCGTGTCGGTGACCTTCATGCGCAGCGTCGCGCCGCCCGCGCCGACTTCGACCAACTCGATACCCAGCGCCTGCGAGGCCTGGTCTGCTGCGAACATATGCTCTGCGGCGTTCACCGGTCTCCCTCACGTCCCACATGCCAACCGAACGTTCGGTCAGCTCTGCAGGTCTACCACACCAGCGAGGCGGCGAAGCTGTCAAGACTCGTCACGGCGACGGGCCCATCGGCGCGGCGGAGGCTCACCGCCGGTGCATCGTCCCGAGCGCCTCGACGAGCACCTTCGGGTCGTGCGCGCCCTGGTAGACCGCGGGCGGCTGCGGCAGGCCGAGCAGGCCGGCCACGGCGGTCCGGGCGGTGCGCACCGAGTACTCGACGGTGAAGACGACGTCGTCGGGGACCTCGGCGTACTGGCCGATGAAGGCGAGGTTGGTGGAGCCTTCCGGGACGACCTGGGGCCGGTCGCCGGCGCTGCGGACCAGGAACTGGCTGGTGATGTACGGCATCAGCGCGGGGATCACGGTCGAGTGGTCGAGGATCTGCGGGCTCTGTTCGAAGCGGAGGTGGTGCAGCACCTCGTCCAGGATCTCCCGGCCGGTGCACTCCCCCATGGGCTTGCCGACGAAGTCACCGTCCCGTTCCGGGAACAGGCCGTAGCCCCACCAGACGAAGGTGTCCTCGGGCTGCTCGCGGAAGTGCGGCTGGTGGTTGAGCACGATGGTCAGCAGCCAACCGGAGTCCTTGAAGGTGATCAGGCCGCCCTTGCCGGCTTCGCTGCCGCTGAACTTCTCCATGAGCTGGAAGAAGGTGGGGTCCTTCGTCGTCACCGTGAACGACGCCCAGGTGGAGTCGGGGATCGTGGAGGTGAACACCGACGGCCGACCGAGTCCGGGGCGCTTGGCGGCCAGCGTCTCCCAGAGTTGCCATGCCCCGCTGGACCCCGACGCGTCGAGCACCGGCGCGCGGTCCGTGGAGCCGAGGGTCGAGTCGGCGGTCATCGAGCCGTTCGTGACCATGACCAGATCGTCCGAGCCGAGCGCGATCTCCTCGTCGCGGCCATCGCGGGTGCAGCTGAGCGCCTCGACGGTCAGCGCGTCGCCCGCAGCCAGCCGCAGGTCGGTGACCCTGGTGCCCTGCTGCACGGTCACGCCCTGGTCGGTGAGCCATTTGAGCAGCGGGCGCACGATGGAGTCGTACTGGTTGAACCGGGTCCGATAGATCCCGGACATCGAGTCGAACGTCTTGAACAGGTGGATGAAGCGGTTGAGGTAGCGGCGGAACTCGATCGCACTGTGCCAGGGCTCGAATGCGAACGTGGTGCACCACATCCACCAGAAGTTCGTGTGGAAGAACCCTGCACTGAAGCAGTCCGTGATGCGCTTGCCGTCGAGCAGCTTCTCGGGAGTGGCCACGCACTTGACCAGCTCCAGCCGGTCGCGCTCGGCGAAGCCCATCGAGTGCGAGTCGACGACGGCGCCCGAGGCGTCGACGAGCCGAGCGTGGTCGTTCCAGGCGAAGTCCTCGTGGAAGGCGAAGGTGTCCTCGGTCACCGACTTCGACGGATCGTCCAGCGACGGAATGGATCCGAGCAGGTCGTACGTGCAGTCGAAGTGGATCTCGAACATCCGGCCGCCGCGCATCGTGTATCCGGTCTCGGGCGAACCCGCGGCGTCCAGGCTCCCGCCCAGCCGATTCTGCTCTTCGAGCAGCACGATGTCCGATCCCGCGAAGCCGCCGTCCCTGATCAGGAAAGCCGCCGCCGACAGCGACGCGATGCCGCTGCCCACCAGATACGCCTTCGCCATGCTCGCTCTCCGCTCCTCCGGTGCAAATGGATCACTGTCCTCGCCCTCAGGCTCGTGCCGGGACCGGACCGGGGCACTCGGTGAGGACCTTCCGGGTGACGGAGATCCATGCGCAACGGCACCGCGAATGACGTGGCCGAACACTCAGGCCGTGTCGGTCTTACGCTCCGTGGACCCTCGCGGCCATAATGGGGCTCTCGCCCTCGCACCCCTGCAGGAGAAGCGATGCTGCCCGAACCGGTGGAAGCTGTGGACCTGAACATCTACGGCGATGCGAAGTTGCCGTGGAGCCGGGTGCTCGAATCGATGGCCGACGTGATTCCGCGGCCGGAGACGCCGCAGTTCCTCGGTACGGTCGGCCCGGACACCAGGCCGCATTCCGCCGGGATCGGCGCCCTGGAGTACGGCGGGGCGATGTATTTCACCAGCGGTCCGGGCACCCGCAAGTCCCGGCACCTCGAACGCAATCCGGCGTGCACGCTCTCGATGCGGCTTCCCGAGGTCGACCTGGTGCTCGAGGGCGAGGCCGCCCGGGTGACCGACCCGGCCGTGCTCGAGCCGGTGGCCGCCGCATACCGCACGCACGGCTGGCCCGCGGAGGTCCTCGGCGACGCGCTCACCGCACCGTTCAGCGCGCAGAGCGCCGGCCCGCCTCCGTGGTACCTGTACAGGTTCACGCTGCACACGGCCATCGGTCTCGCCTTCGTCGCCCCGAACGGCGCCACCCGATGGCGGTTCGCGTCCTCGATGTGAGGGCGGCGGCCCGCGCCGCTCGGGATCTGATCAGCTCGGGTCGACGATCGTGGTGAGCAGACCCGTCTTCAGGTCGTAGGCGTATCCGCCGATCTTGAAGCTGTCGCGGCTGGCGGCAAGCTCGGGAGCCGTGACGAGGCGTGCCACGTCTTCGCGCACGGTCTCGGCCGGGTCGAGCACTGCCATCGCGGCCGCCGTCCGCTCGTCGTAGCCGCCGCGGGCCGCATAGCCGCGGCGCAGCTCGTCGTCGGCGAACAGGGCGGAGCCGCAGTCGTTGTGGTGGATGACCGCGACCTCGAACCAGTCGCTGTCAGGGGTCTTATTCTCGTGCAGGTGGCAGATCCAGGCGAGGTCCTTGACGATCGAGGACGTGACGCGTCCGCCGACGTTGCGGGCGACGATCGCGTCGCCGAGTTCGACGCCGAGCACGGCCGCCGGCTCGACGCGCGGGTCGATGCAGGTGATGACGTACACCTGCTTGAACGGGATGAAGGGGATCGCCGGGATCCCGTCCTTGGCGTCGCCGGCCGCGAACCGCGCATTGCGCTCCAGGAAGACGGAGAAGTTCGAGGACGGAGCGGTGGCGGGGGTCATGGGCGGGACTCCGATCAGCGGGCGGCAGGGAAGGCAGGAGACAGAACGTTCGTTCTCCCCATGCCGCTGACGCTACGGCCTCGGCGGAGAAGTGTCAACAGAACGTTCCTTCTTCTACAATGGCTTGCATGGACGCCACCGCCGAGAGCCCCCGAGAGCGCCTGCTGAGCACCGCGCGCCGGCTGTTCTACAGCGAGGGCATCCACACCGTGCCGGTGGACCGCCTCGTCACCGAGGCGGGCGTGACCAGGGCGACCTTCTACCGGCACTTCCCCGCCAAGGAGGACCTCGTCGAGGCCTATCTGCGCGCCACCGACGCGGACCTGCGCTCGGCCGTCGCCGACGCGCTCGACCAGGCGGACCCGAAGCTCAGCGCCGCCGCACTGTTCGAACTGATCGGCCAGGTCACCTGCTCCGCGGGCTTCCGCGGCTGCCACTTCATCAACGCCTCGGCCGAATACCCCGACCCCGCCGACGCGGTACGTGTCGCAGTGGCCGAACACCGCGCGTGGTTCCAGGACACCGTCACCAAGCTCGCCGCACAGGCCGGCCACCCCGACCCGGACCACGCCGGACGCGTGCTCGTGCTCCTGCACGACGGAGCGCTCTCCGCGGCAGAGCTCGACGATCCCCAACTGGTACGCGAGACCGTCATCCGCGCAGGCCGCGAACTACTCGCACTCGACGCGTGAGCCCGCGGCTTGCAGTCCGCGGGCCACGCTCCACATCCGTCGTCAGGTCTGGTTGAGTGCCGTGAAAAGTACCTCGCCGCCATCGGTCGCGCCCGCGCTGCCCTTTCCCTGCTCGTAGTCGCCGGCGGAGAAGTGGCCTGAGACGCCCCGCAGGACGCTCGGGATCGGGACCGTGTACGACTTGCTCTGACCCGACGCGTTCGCCCCGATCGTCAGTGTGCCGTTGCCGTTGTCGGAGACGCGGTAGGAGAAGGCCGCGTCGAGGGGCACGTTGGTCAGCAGCGTGTAGAAGTTCGCTGCGACGCTGGTGCCGGAGGCGACCATCACGTACAGCTTGCCGGACTTGTAGTCGACCATCACGAACGGGTTGGAGCCGCCGGAACCACCGGCGTGCAGCTGTGCGACGCAGATTTCCGGGTTGCTCTTCGGGAGCCGCTGAATCCGCAGGGTCGCGGTGAGCGTGTGGGCGTGCGTGGCGATGTCGTACTTGATCGCCGACTCGAGCTCGGTGCGTGCGTGCAGCGAGTGGGTGGTGGTGGCCGCTCCGGACGGCGCCCAGAAGCGGAGGGCGCCGCTGGAGGTCTGGGTGAGCCAGGGCGAGTCCAACCGGGCGGGGCTCAGTACCTTGGCATTGTTGCCGGAGAGTCCGCCGGTGGTGTTGATCGGCAGAACCAGGCCGGCCCAGCTGCTCAGGCTGATGGACGAGGTGGCGGCCGAAGCGTTCGCGGCGCCTGTGGTTCGCGCGGGTGTCGCCGCGGCGGACCGGGACGTGCCCGAGGGCTGCGCCCTGGTCGGCACCGAGATCACCCCCAGCGCAGACGCCGAGGTCGGTGCGCCGTCGGGGGCGGCGGCCGCCGACGCGGCGCTGGTTGTGGTGCCCGCGGCCATGGTCACTCCGGCGGCACCGGCGACGAGGACGGCCGCCGCTACGACCGATATCGCGATCGACTTCGTGAGACTCATGCGGGCGACCTTATAGTAAGGATCCTTAACCAGGTCTCAAGGCGAGATTGCGGGGTCGTCACATCGCAGCACCCGCATAGCCGCGGCGGCGCGCCGTCCGCGGCTACGCGGCGGCGCGGTCGTCGTGGTGTGGGCGGCCGCCGGGCTGCGCGGCGCCGCTTGGGCGGACGACGCCTGTGCGGAGCCTGCTTCGACGGGTGCCGACCGTACGGTTGGCGTGGTGCGCGGCGAGGAATTCGGCCACCGAGGCGGACCAGCCGAACCGCTCGGCGCGGGCCCGGGCCTGGGCCCTGCGGTCCGCTGCCGGCTGGGCGAGCAGTTCCCTGACTCCCTCGACGAACGACTCCCCGGTGGCGGCCACGCCGCCCTCGCCGACGACCTCGCTGACTCCGCCCTCGGTGCTGGCGACGACCGGCGTGCCGCAGGCCAGGGACTCGAGCGCGGAGAGGCAGAAGGTCTCGATGGGGCCGGGGGCGAGTGCGATGTCCGCGGAGGCCAGCAGCGCCGCGAGCTCCGGCCGGCTGTGCACGAAACCGAGGAAGCGCACCGGAAGCTCCGCGGCCGTGGCGCGCTTCTCCATCCGCTCGCGCAGCACGCCGCTGCCCGCCACCACCAGCGCCGCCGGGATTCCGGAGCGGCGGAGCAGTTCCAGCGCGTCCAGTGCTCGCTCCGGCTCCTTCTCCGGCGCGAGTCGGCCGGCGTACACGATCAGCACCTCGTCGCGGGCCGCGTAGCGATCGCGCAGCTCGCGGCTGCGTCTCGCCGGGGAGAACGTCTCCAGATCGACGCCCAGCGGGATACGCAGCAGGTTGTCGACCTTGAGCCGTTCGAATTCGGAGGCGGCCCACCCGGTGCAGCACACGATCCGGTCGTAGTCCCGCGCGGACCGCCGGTTGACGAAGTCGCTGAAGGGAACCGCTGCGCGGGCGAAGACCGGCGGCAGCATGGTCAGCCGGCCGGTCAGGTTCTCATGGGAGATCATCATGGCCGGGATGCCGCGCCGCCGCGCCCACGTGCCGACCCACCGCAGCGTGGAGCGGTCGGAGACCTCGAGCCGGTCCGGAGCCAGCTCCTCGAGCAGCCTGGTGACCGGGGCGCGGCGCACCAGCATCCGCCGCGCCCCGGCCGCCGGCATTCCCGGCAGGGTGATGACCCGGCCCTGATCGCTCATCACATCGCTGCGCCCGTCGCCGGGCACGATGAGAATCGCCTCATGACCTGCCGTCACGTACCCGCTGCCGAGCCCGTGCAGCGCGGTGCGCAACCCGCCCGATTCCGCGGAGACGAAGTTCGCGATGCGCACGATCCTCATGCCGTACAGCCCTTTCACCAGGTCGTCCCTTAGAGGGTTTGCTGCACTCTGCCAGGAACACGTATAGGGAGCGTGGACAGCAGGCGAATCCCACGTACCACACCGGTGCCTTCGTCGCAGATCAGCGCGTCGAAATCGCTCTGCTAGCGTGGCCGAGGTGGAAAAGACCGGGTTGCGCGAGCTGAAGAAGGCACGGACCAGGCGGCTGATCGCCGAAACCGCGGCCCGGTTGTTCGCCGAGCACGGCTATGAGCAGGTCGCCGTGGTCGACGTGGCGCACGAGGCCGAGGTCGCCGAGCAGACCGTCTACAACTACTTCCCGACCAAGGAACAGCTGGTCACCGACCGGGAGGCACAGGTCCGGGACCGGCTGTGCGAACTGATCCGGTCGCGGCCGGCCGCGGTCACACCGGCGGCCGCCATCCGCGACTTCGTCCTCGAATCCGTCGCCGGAATTCGCGACATCCCGCCGGAGCTGTGGCGCGGTGAACTCGGCTACCTCGCGGCCATCAGCCCGACCGTGCGGCGGCTGGCGCTGGAGATGATCGATCGCCAGGCCGCCGCGTTGGGCGAAGCCATCGGAACGACCGCCGTGCCGGCCGAGATCGCCAGGCTCCAGGGCATCGCGCTGGCCGGTGTGTTCCGGATCCTCATCGGCGAGGCCGGGCGGCGCACCGTCGACGGCCAGAGCCAGTCGCGGATCGCCGACGAGCTGTATCCGGCCATTGAGAACATCCTGGACGAGCTCGACCTCTGGTTCCGCACCGGCTCTAGGCGAGACTGATCTGCCACGCCTGGGCGTAGTCGGCAACGAACTGCTTGAACGTCCGCGCCGGCCGGCCGATGAGTGTGGGGACGTCGTCGGTGGTGTAGTCGGCGTCGCCGTCGGCGAACAGGCCGAGCGCCCTGGCGTTGTCCTCGGCGACGTTGATGGGAAGACCGGCGTTGACCATCGCCTGCTTCTGCTGCTCGAACGTGAGCTGACGGTAGGCGACTGGTCGGCCGAGCGCTTCGGAGAGGACCGCTGCGGCATCCGCATAGGAGACCACCTCAGGCCCGGTGGGCCAGTAGGTCTTTCCAGCGTGCGGCTCGGGAGCCACGGCGATCCACGCGGCGACGTCGGCGACATCGCGCGTGTCGATCATGCCGATCCGGCCGTCACCGGCCGAGGCGCCGAAGCCGCCCGTCGCGGCGATCGCGGGGGCCAGCATGAAGAAGTTCTGCATGTAGGCGTTGTTGCGCAGCAGCGTGTAGCCGAGCCCGCAGGCGATCAACGCGTTCTCGATCTGCGCCTGGCCGCGACGCCGCACGATCGGCGAGTCGAGCGAGGACTTGCTGGTGACCTTCACGACGTGGTTCACGCCCGCGCGTACGGCGCTGTCGATGACGTTGAGCTCCTCGGCGGGTACCGCCGGGCTGACGAGCACGACGCCCGCGACCCCGCGCATCGCCGCGTCGATGGAGGCCGGGATCCGCAGGTCGCCCGCGATGACTTCCACCCCTGCCCGCGCCAGCCCGGCCGAGGCGGCCGGGTCGCGGACCAGGATCTTGACCGGCACTTCCCGTTGCGCGAGCAGGAGTGCCGCCGCTGAGCCCACCTTGCCGGCGGTGGTGATGAGGATCATGATCGGCCAATCTTAGAGTCGACACTATGTTTGACGTCTACTGCAACTTTGGCCGACGCCCGTCTATTCCGGCTGTGGGCGCCTCACCGCGAGATCGTCACTCCCAGCGCACGCCGTGGAAGCCGGCGGCCGCTTCCGGGACCAGCAGGTGGAGCACGGTTCGGCCGATCGCCCGGATCGGGCGGACGTCCCGATTGGGCAGCCCGGCCTCCGTCCGGCGGATCTGATGCGCGGATCGCACGTCCAGCTCGGGGTCCAGGTGGATCGTCAGCTCGTAGCGCTGTCCCGTGTCCCTGAACCAGTTCCCGTGGTAAGGGTCCTGATGGTCGTCGCTGATCTCGTATTCCAGGGGGAACGTCTCGGCCCGCCGCAGGGGTGCGAACAGCACTTCCGCCGCCAGCAGCCCGCTGTCCTCGTGCCGCAGCGTGCGCCCGAGGCGGCAGGCGCCGAGGGGTCGGATCAGAGGGCGGCCGACGCTCGTGTCCGAGTGGTAGAGCACCACGTGCCGGTCAAGGCCGGACCGGTCGGCCTGCACCACCTTCCGGGTGCGCAGTACCCGGAAGGGGCTGCTCAGCCCGATCCGGACCTCGGCCTGGACGCTCAGCACCCGCGCGCTGGAGGCGTCCGGAGCCCTGAGCTTCTCGCGCATCCGTGCCGCGAGACCGCGCGGCATCCCGGGGCCTAGCGGCGGCGGGTCATCCGCGCCGTTCCGATCCACGATGTGCCGGGCCAGCGCCCCACCGGGCATTCCGAGTACCCCTTCGAGCGCCGCGAGGGCACGCAGCGACTCCGGCGAGCGCGGCTGTCCGATGCCGCGCTGCCAGTTGCTCAGGGTGGAGGTGCTGATCCGCACGTCCCGGGCGGCCATGTGCAGCCGCAGCCGGTCGAGGCTCAGCCCTCTGCGTTCGATCGCGGTGCGCACCGCGACGTGGAAATCCTCGTATCCCCGCATTCCGCATTCCGACCGCCGGTGCGGGCGTCTGTCCGCCAGCGTCTCGCGGGGGATTGAAGCGTCGGGTGCCGCCCCGCGTCAAGGCTTGCCGAGTCAAGGCTTGGCGATGCCACCCTGCGCAATGTTACCGGCCGGTACTGGATTTCCAGCGCGGCCCGCGGCCCTTCCCGGACCCTGTCCGCGCCCCTAGTGTCAGAGGCACGCCACCGGCACGACGAGTGCCCGGGCGTCGCTGCGCCCCGGGGCTCATCCCGAGAGGACCCACACTCAGATGCGTGCGACACCCCGATCGACCTTCCACCGCACGGCCCGCCTGTTCGGCACCGCCGCCGCGTGCGCCGGGCTGCTCGCGGCCGGCCTCACCGTGGCCCACCACGGCCAGCCGGCCATGCAGTCCGCCGCGACGACGCTGCCCAAGCCGGCGCACGTCGTCATCGTGATGGAGGAGAACCACTCTTACGCCGACATCGTCAACTCCAACAGCGACACCGCCTACTTCAACTCCCTGGCCTCGCAGGGTGCGCTGATGACCAGCTCGTTCGGCGTCTCGCATCCCAGCGAGCCGAACTACATGGCCCTGTACTACGGCAGCACGGACGGCCTCAGCTCGGACACCTGCCCGGTGAACAAGGGCACGACGGCCAACCTCGGCTCCGAGCTGAAGGCCGCCGGAGACACCTTCAAGGGGTACTCCGAGGGCCTACCCAAGGCCGGATCGACCGCGTGCACGTCGGGCGAGTACGCGCGCAAGCACTCGCCCTGGGTCAACTTCAGCAACACCTCGGGCACGACCACCAACGTGCCGTACACCTCGTTCCCGAGCAGCGCGAACTACGCCAGCCTGCCGACGGTCTCGTTCGTCATCCCGAACCTGCTCGACGACATGCACGACGGCACCATCGCCGCGGCCGACACGTGGCTGCAGACGAAGCTCAACGCGTACGCGCAGTGGGCGAAGACGAACAACAGCCTGCTGATCGTCACCTGGGACGAGGACGACTACAGCGAGAACAACCAGGTTCCGACGATCATCGTGGGCCAGCACGTCATCGCCGGCAGCAAGGACGATCAGTCGATCAACCACTACAACGTGCTCGCCACCGTCGAGGCGATGTACGGCCTGAAGGCGCTCGGAAGCAGCAGCAGCGCGACCGTGATCTCCGGCATCTGGAACTGACGCCGCGAACGACCTCGCGGGGCGGCCCCTTCACGGGTCGCCCCGCTTCGAGCCGTTCGTCGGCGGACCGTCTGGAAGGAACCGGTCGCGATCATGCATACGAATCCGTCTTCACCCACGCGGCGGCGCGGGGCGCGCCGCGTCTCCTGGCGGGCCCGCATCGCCGGCCTCAGCCTCATCGCGGTGCTCGCGGGAACCGCCGGCTCCACCGCCGCCGGTGCGGGCGCCGTCGGCGGCCCGATCAGCATCGGCGAAACCGGTTGCGGTACACCTGCCGCACACATGCCGGCCGGCCCGATCCTGTTCACGGTGACCAGCACCGATACCCGCAACGCCTACGCGTCAGTCTACGTAATCAACCTGTCCGGTGGACTGGTCTTCGCCGAGATCCCGTCCCTCGCCCCCGCCAAGGTGCTGCCGCTCAGCACCACCCTGTCCGCCGGGACGTACGCCCTGCGCTGCGTCTTCACCGACGGCACCGTCCAGACCTCTCCCCCGTTCACGCTGACCGGCACCGCCGTCGGCGCCGTCACCGGCTACCCGCCGATGGGAGATCTGGAACTGGAGCAGCCGGTACGCGCCTACACCGCCTACGTCGAGGCCGCGCTGCCCACCCTGCTGGCCGACTCCACCACCCTGAACGCCGACATCGCGGCGGGAAATCTGACCGCGGCCAAGACCGACTGGCTCACGGCGCACCTCGACTACGAGCGCCTCGGCGCGGCCTACAACGCCTTCGGTGAATACGACGGCGAAATCAACGGCCTGGCCACCGGACTGCCGCAGGGTACGGACACGCCCGGCTGGACCGGGTTCTTCGCCATAGAACATGCCTTGTGGAGCGGACGGAGCGCCGCGGCGGTGCAGCCGCTGACCAAGAATCTCGTATCCAAAGTCAAGGCCCTGATCCGTGACTTCCCGAGCGAGGAGGTCGACCCGGGCGACCTGCCGCTGCGTGCGCACGAGATCCTGGAGAACTCCCTGCAGTTCCAACTGACGGGCATCGCCGACTACGGCAGCGGGACGACGCTGGCGACCGTCTACGCGAACACCCAGGGCACGACGGAGATCCTGAGCATCCTCAAGAGCCTCCTCGCGCCGCGTGACCAGAGCCTGCTGCCGACCATCGACCAAGACCTGAAGCGCCTCCAGTCCGATCTGCTCGCCCAACGCGCCTCCAACGGCACCTGGACGCCGCTGGCCGACGTCGCGCCCGCGCAGCGTCGGCGGATCGACTCCGACACCGGCGCTCTGCTCGAAGAACTGGCGCCCATCCCCAACCTGCTCACGCCAAGGAACTCGGCATGACCACCGATTCGCCCGACGCCCCTGCATCCTCCGCATCTTCTGAAGCCCTTGGCTCGTGCCCGTTCCCGCATGCGCGCCTCGGCCGACGCGCGTTCCTGCGCGGCACAGCGCTCGGCGCGGCCGGGACCGCAGCCCTCGCCGTCGGCACAGGCGCACTCGCGTACGCCGCTGACGCCGCGGATGCCAGCTCCGGCGCCTCGGGACGGCGGATCCCGTTCTACGGCCCGCACCAGTCCGGCGTGCTCACGCCGCAGCAGGCCGAAGCGAGCTTCGTCTCCTTCGCCGTCACCGCCGCGGACGCTGGTGGCTTGCGCGAACTGTTCCAGACCCTGACGGCGCGGATCGCGTTCCTCACTGCCGGCGGACCGGCGCCCGCCACCGACCTCGCGTCCCCGCCGACCGACAGCGACACCCTCGGTCCGGTGATCCCCTCGGACGGCCTGACGGTCACCGTCGGCGTCGGCGCGTCCCTGTTCGACTCCCGCTACGGGCTGGCCGCGCAGAAGCCGAAGCACCTGGTGAAGATGCCGGTGTTCCCCAACGACGACATGCAGGACTCCACCGAGCGCGACGGCGATATCAGCATCCAGATCTGCGCGGACTCGCGCGACACCGTGATGCACGCGCTGCGCGACATCACGCGGCACACCAGGACCTGGATGGAGCCGATCTGGAAGATCGACGGCTTCCACGCCGCGCCGCGCCCCGCCGGTACCACCCAGCGCAACCAACTCGGGTTCATGGACGGCATCGCCAATCCCGACGTGACCGATCCGGCCGCGATGAATGCGCTGACCTGGGCCGGCGGCGCGAACAGCGTCGAGCCGACGTGGGCGGCCGGCGGCTCGTACCAGGTCATCAGGATCATCCGGATGCTGATCGAGTTCTGGGACCGCGTCTCGCTGCGGGAACAGGAGACGATGATCGGCCGCCGCCGCGATTCCGGCGCGCCGCTGGACGGAACGTCCGAGTCCGACCTCCCGGACTACCCGGCCGACCCCATGGGCCTGATCATCCCGCTGACCGCGCACATCCGCCTCGCCAACCCGCGCAGCACCGCGACGTACGACCAGCAGATCCTGCGCCGCGGCTACAACTACGACCGCGGCATCGACCTGGACGGAAACCTGGACGTGGGCCTGGCCTTCTGCTGCTACCAGCAGGACGTGTCCCGGCAGTTCCTGGCCGTCCAGAACCGCCTGAACGGCGAGCCGCTGGTGGACTACATCTCACCGACCGGCGGCGGCTATTTCTACGTGCTCCCCGGAGTGCGGGGCCCTGGAGACCACTTCGCCTCCGGACTGCTGTAGGCGACGAGACCGTGCGCGTCGGGCGGGCCGGGCAGCCCGCCCGATCGCACTTTCATGTCAGACGTCTCAGATGTCTCAGATGTGTCAGACGTCTCAGTTGAACTGGATGATCGCGGCGCTGCCCGCGGGCACGGTGACGGTCGCGGTCTGGTTGTGCACGGAGACGGGGGTGGACTGCGGCGGCGGGAAGGCGCCGTGCGGGCCGACCTGCTGGCCGCCGAGCGTGATGTCGCTCGTTGCCGACAGGCCCGAGGTGGACGAGGTCGTCAACGCGGTGAGCCGACCGGAGTGGAAGCCGCCGCCGAGGTTGAGCGTGACGGTGGTCGCGGCGTTGGCCGCCGGGTCCTGGACGTCGTCGAGTACGACGGTCAGGCCGTGGCCGTGCCGCACTGCGTAGGCGCGCACGTCCGCCGCGTCGGGGTTGTCCAGCGCGGCGAAGCGGCCGGTGCCCACGAGTTCGGTCGCGAGCATGCCGTAGTAGATCGGCCGGGCGGTCAGGTCGCCGGTCGTCGGGCACAGCGGGGTGTAGGGGTCGCAGCCCGCGGCGTTCGTGCCGTCCATGTAGTCGGCGTTGACGATGCCCTGCTGCGCTATCAGCAGGTTGTAGTCCAGCGCCCACAGCGCCGAGGCGAACACGTCGCTCACCCCGGTCGTGCCGGCGCAGACCACCGAGTTGGTCTCGGTCATCGCCGCCGGGACTCCCAGCTGCGCGGCCGCGCCGAGCGCCGCTTGCGCGTTGGCGGTCTCGTACTGCACGGAACCGGTGCCCAGCAGTTCCGGGATGGTCGCGGTCGATGTGCCGCAGGCGCTGGCCGGGTACGTGTGGTCCGAGATCTCGGTGACGTCCGGGTGGGCGGCATCGAGTGCGGCGAATCCGCCGAGCCACGAGCTGTGGTTGGTCTCGGCGTCGGGGCCGGTGATGCCGACGCCGGGCGCGGCCTGCTCGATCGCGGCGACGTCGGACTCGAAGTCGGTGTAGTACGCGGCGACGGTGCTGTAGTAGAAGTTCGGCTCGTTGCCCACCTCGATCGCCAGCAGCGAGTCGCCGAAGATCTGCCGCGCGTACTTCGCCTCGTCCGCGGCCCTGGCCGGGTCCGGGTGCTTGAGGTTGACGGCGAGGATCACCTTCCAGCCGGCGCCGCGCACGATCGTGGCAAGGTGCTGCAGCTTGTCGGGGGTGATCGTGCCGCTGGTCGCCCAGGACGGCGCGGGCTCGCCGGTGGAGGTCCAGAACGTGGCGTCGCCGGAGTTGCCGCCGACGCGGATCACGCCGGTGTGGCCGAGCGTCCCGAGGTAGCCGCCGAGGTCCGTGCTCGCGTAGTTGTCCTGCGCGACCGTGGCCGCCCCGAAGGAGAGGCCGACGAATCCGGGATGCAGCTGGTTGCCGAGCTGGCCCGGGTGCACGGTGATCGACAGGCTGCCAGCTGACGCGCCGTCGGCGGACACCGTGGCGGCGGACATTGCGGCGGCGTGGATCGGGCCGGAGCCGATCATCGCGGCCGCGGCGACACCGGCGGCCATCGCGGCGGCGGCGATGCGCGGGCGGCTGAGTTTGGGTGTGGGTGCAAAGCGATTCACGCCCCTCAATCTCGGCCGAGTCGTGGTCGCTGACAAGAAGGCGGATGGCAAAACTTCAAATAAGTGACTAGTTTTCAGGTATGTGAACACGCCCTGGGCGACAGCACGCCCTGGGCGGCCGGATCGTTCACATATAAGAACTCTCACCACTCTTCTGAAAAAGTTTCGTTCTGGACCTTGCCGAAGTGTCGGCCCGGTGTGAGTTTGTGGGCAACGCACATCCAGCTCGGACCACGACAAAAGGACTGGACATGACGGCAGGGGCGGTACGACGCGGGAGCGTCGGCAAACGGACTCTCTACTTCTTCGGGGCGTTGGGTGGGATCCTGTTCGGCTACGACCTCGGGATCATCGCGGGCATCCTGGTTCTGCTGAGCAAGGACTGGCACCTGACGCCCTTCACCAAGGGCGCGATCACCGCGAGTCTGTCGATCGGTGCGATGCTCGGGGCCGCGCTCGCCGGGCGTCTCGCCGACCGACTCGGCCGCCGGTACACCATCATGGCGGCCGCCGTCATCGTCATCATCGGCACCGTGGCCTGCATGCTGTCCGGGGGCGTGACATCCATGGTGATCTCGCGGGGCGTGATCGGTCTCGGCGTCGGTTGCTCGTCCGCCACGGTGCCGACGTATCTGTCCGAGCTCGCTCCCGCGCGGCTGCGCGGCGCGATGTCCGCGCTGAACCAGATATTCATCGTGAGCGGGATCCTGATCGCGTCGCTGGTCGCCTACTGGCTCGCCTCGACGGGCAACTGGCGCGGCATGTTCTCCGGCGCGCTGATCCCGGCGGCGATCCTGCTCATCGGCCTCGGATTCCTCCCCGAGACGCCGCGTTGGCTGTTGACCGCCGACCGCGAACCGGAGGCCAGGGCCGTGCTCGCCAACACGCACGCCGGCGAGGACATCGACGCCGAGGTCGCCACCATCAGGGAGGTCATCCGGATCGACACCGAGGAGAAGGGCCGCATCCGCGACCTGTGGGCGCCGTGGGTGCGTCCCATGCTGCTCGTCGCGCTGATCCTGGCCATCGGGCAGCAGTTCAGCGGCGTCAACGCGATCAACGCGTACTTCCCGACGATGCTGGTCTCGCTCGGCTTCACCACCAGCACCGCGCTGCTCAGTGCGATCGCGCTGGGCGTGACCAAGCTGCTGTTCACCGCCTGGGTCGTGTTCGTGGTCGACCGCTGGGGGCGCAAGCCGCTGCTGCTGCTCGGCAACGTCGTCATGGCCCTGACACTCGTGGCGGCCGGCTTCGTGGTCCTCGACGTGCACGACAAGTCGCTGCTCGGAACGCTGACCCTGGTGCTGCTGATCCTCTACCTGGCCGGCTACGAGCTCGGCTGGGGCGCGGTGGTCTGGGTGATGATGGCCGAGGTCTTCCCGCTGCGGGTGCGCGCGGCCGGCATGGGCGTCGGCAGCGTCGTGCTGTGGGCGGCCACCGGCATCATCACCGGGATCTTCCCGACGATGTCGGACCCGAAGAAGCTGGGACTCGGCCACTCGATGTGGGTGTTCGCGGCCGTCAACGTCGTGCTGTTCGTGCTCGTGCTCTGGAAGGTTCCGGAGACCAAGGGCCGCAGCCTCGAGCAGATCGAGCTCGACCTGCGCGGGCGCGTGCCGTCCGGCACGAAGACAGAGGTCTGAGAAACGAAGGTCTGAAATGAGGGTGGGAGCGGAGGTTCCGGCCTCCGCTCCCACCCTCGCTCGTCGTCAGGGCCGAGCGCGCTGCTCAGCTCTGTGGCGCTCCCGCTACCGTGTAGCCGTCCCAGTCGTACAGGAACCCCTTCACGTTCGGGCCGTCGGTCGACGGGTCACCGTGGTCGTCGACCAGCAGGAGGTTCTGGTTCAGGGCCTGGCTGATGTAGCCGTGATCCAGCTTGTACTTCAGGTCGAGCGTGCCGATGTGGTACGCCGACTCGTTGGACGCGGCGCTCGCGTTGAAGTTGCCGAGCACCTGCATCGTCACCCGGCTGCCGGTCACGTTCATCCAGCCTTCGAACACGTACAGCGCGGAACTGCGCAGACCGCTGGAGTCCGTCGAGTTGAACTCGGTGCCCATGCAGCATTGGCCGTCGTACGGGCTCGTGGTGCCGTCGGCGATATGTGCGGGGCCGACGGTGCTCTTCGCGGTCTGGTTGAACGTGTCGCCGGCCAGCACGTTCCACAGGCCCATCAGGTCGGACGAGTGGTGGCCCTGGTAGACGAACGGCCGCGCGATCGCCGAGTTGGCGCCGCTTCCGGCCGTGCTGAAGCAGCCGCCCGCGTTGGTGAGACCGGCGCTGTCGAGCTGCGAGGTCACCGTCGCGTCGTTGAACGCGCTCAGCATCGAATCCCACGTCGTGGCCCCGAAGTACTGGATCGCCGCGATCTCGGTGTCCACGCCGCCGTCCCGATAGTTCGGGTTGTTGCTCTTGCTGAAGTTCCCGAACCCGCAGATGCCGGAGGAGAAGTTGTTGGCGTCGTTGTAGGTGTAGTTGCTGCCGTAGCCCATCGCCGCTTCGAGCAGGTTGACCTTGTTCTGCTCGGCGCCCGTCAGCTCGCTCCACGCCGGGCCGTTCTTGAGCAGCAGCAGGGCCTGGGCGACCGGCGCCTGACCCCACATTTCGAGGCCGCCGTCGGCGTCGGGCTCGTTGCCGCCGGCGATCATGTTGCGGACTTGCGCAAGCAGCGCGCTGTCGACGGTGGCACCGTTAGTGGCCTTGGTACCGGGCGCCACCTTGTCGACCAGGGCGAGGTAGTACAGGACCTTCGACTCGCCGATGTTGGTCGGGCCGGTACCCGGCCGCGGCACCGACGACGTCGGCGCAGCCCACGCGAACAACGGCGCGGCAACCGCACTGTCGATCTGCGGCTGGCTGAACGCCGACCCACCACCGCTGCCCGGCGTGGTGGCACTGGCCGAAGCGCTATGCGCCGATTCGACACCAGCGGAGTCGACGGCAGTGACGGTGTACGTGTGCGAACTTCCCGCAGCCAGACCACTGATCGTCGCACTGGTCGTGGTCGGGGAAGCGACCACGACACTGCCCTCGTACACCTTGTACGAGGCAGCGGGATCGCTGTTGTTGGACTCCGTCCACGACAAATCGATGCTCGAACTACTGGCCGCAGTCGCAGTCAGCCCGGTTGGAGTGGCCGGGGTCGTGGTGCCGCCCGTGGGCGTGGTGGCAGTCGCCGACGCACTCTGTGCCGACGCGTTACCCGCCGAATCGACCGCGACCACCGTGTACGTGTGCGAACTTCCCGCAGCCAGACCACTGATCGTCGCACTGGTCGTGGTCGGGGAAGCGACCACGACACTGCCCTCGTACACCTTGTACGAGGCGGCAGGATCACTGTTGTTGGACTCCGTCCACGACAAATCGATGCTCGAACTACTGGCCGCGGTGGCAGTCAGCCCGGTCGGAGTAGCCGGGGCGGTCGCGCCGCCTCCCTGACCGTTGACGGTCACGTTGGTCGGGGCGATGTACGAGGTCGCATAGTCGCCGCTGAAGGTGAACGTGGCGGTGGCGCCGTTGGCGATGGTCGCGTCGGAGCTGGTATTGGTGAACGTGTTGTGATTTCCACTGGTGACGAGGGTCGCGCTGGACTCGCTCTCGATGTTCTCGCTCGGGTCGAGGTCGAACTGCACGTTCCAGCCGTTGACCGTGCTACCCGACTTGTTGGTGATGGTGGCCGTGTCGGTGTAGCCGCTACCCCAGTCCTTCGTCTTGGCGATCGACACCGTCACTCCGCCGACGGTGCCGCTCGAAGTGGTGGCCGTCGCCGACGCGCTGGGGGGCGACGCGTTACCCGCCGAATCGACCGCGACCACCGTGTACGTGTGCGAACTTCCCGCAGCCAGGCCACTGATCGTCGCGCTCGTCGTGGTCGGGGAAGCTACGACCGTGCTTCCCTCATAGACCTTGTACGAGGCGGCAGGATCACTGTTGTTCGTCTCAGTCCAACTCAAGTTGATGCTCGAACTGCCGGCCGCCGCCGCGGTCAGGCCGGTCGGCGTGGCTGGGGTCGTACCGCCGCTGCCGGGTGTGGTGGCCGTCGCCGATGCGCTGGCGGGCGACGCGTTACCCGCCGAATCGACCGCGACCACCGTGTACGTGTGCGTACTACCGGCAGCCAGGCCACTGATCGTCGCGCTGGTCGTGGTGGGAGAAGCAACTACCGTGCTGCCCTCGTACACCTTGTACGAGGCGGCAGGATCACTGTTATTGGTCTCAGTCCAGCTCAAGTTGATGCTCGAACTGCTGGTTGCCGTCGCAGTCAGGGCGGTCGGCGTGGCCGGTGCGGTGGTGCCGCCGCCGGTGGACTGCGGACCGTCGGTGGAGAGCGTGAAGTCGGCGAACTCGTCGGTCGTGGTGTGGGTCGGGCTCCAGGACGTGTCGTGCCCACCGTGGAAGGTGGAGAAGAACACTCCGGAGTTCGCCCCCGGCAGGGGCTCAGTGGCCTGGCATACCGGCGTGGATCCGCCGTCGCTCCAGACGGATATCGAACCCGAGGTGGTGTTCACGAGCTGCTCGATCGAGTGCCACTGGCCGTCGGCGGCGAAGTGCCAGTTGCCGAGGCACAGATCGGCGCCGTAGCCGCTGCCTGACGAGGTGTAGAAGTACAGCTCTCCGTCGGGGTCGGTGGAGCTGCCGCCGCGCCACATGTACCGCGTCGACCAGCCCTGCGCGCAGTGCTGCCCGCCGCTCTCGCAGCCCGGCACGCCGCCGCCCCACAGTCCCGGCATCTTGCCGGCCGTCTTCTTGCCGAAGTCGAACCCGACAGGGAACTTGTAGTAGTACTTCAGATCCAGCGTCGGGCTGGCCGCCAGCGCGGCCGCGCCCGGAGCGGTGGACTTCGTCAGATCCTGGTACATCTGGCCGCCGCCGAGCCCGCAGCCGCAGCTCGGCGGGCCGCTGGGCGCCGGATAGGTGGCCTGCAGGGCCTGTCCGCCGCCGGGCGCGGTCGAGTCCGTGACCGGCTTCAGGTTCGCGTACCCCCAGTTGCAGGTGGACGACGACGTCGCGCCCTGACACGTCTGGGTGTCCGAGATCAGGCCGTAGTTGCCGTTCCAGCTCGTCGTGTGGAAGTTGTCGAACGTCGTGCTCCACGTCGGAGCCGTCGACGCGGCGTGCGCCGCGCCCTGGGCCGGGGCGACCGCGAGGACGACCGTCGCCGCCGCGAGTGCGAGGGCCGCGGCGCACGCGACCATGCGCCGCAGCCTCCCTGATCTCTCGTCAGGATGCTTCATGGGTGACTCCCGTTCGTTGTGTGCCGCTCGGTACACGGCCGTAATCCTGGAGTGACATGTACGGCCCGATCGACGGCACCCGCAAGGCCCAAGAAGGTAAAATGTTCAGAATCGCGACCATTGTTCATGGATATGAACGCGCTCATAGATATGAACGCGCGCGAAGCACCTTGACGGGTCGTCGAGTGCCGCATACATTGCGGGACACCAGAGCAAAGTTCAGCAGCTTGCAAAGCGTTCACATATAAGAATTTGCTCGCGGGGTAGCCCAGCCCCGCGGCCTCATCCGTGGAGGGGAAGCAACGATGCTTTTTCCGCTCAGGCGAAAGGCCCGGCCGGCCGGAGGCACTCGAACGGCCGCCGCCGCGCTCGCCGTGTTCGCACTCGCATTCGGCGGCCTCACCGCCTGTAGCAGTTCTGGATCATCGAGCTCGAATAACGCCTCGGCCAGCGGGCCGCTGACGGTCTGGATACGCGGCTCGGGCGACTCGCTGAAGGCCTATCAGAAGATCTTCGCCGCCTTCACCGCGCAGACCGGGATCAAGGTCAACCCGTTCATGACACTGACCGACTTCGAGACGAAGCTGTCCGCGGCGGCGTCCGCGCACCGGCTTCCGGACGTCGTGCTCGACGACGCCGCGCAGCTCGGATCCTTCGAGACGCAGGGCATCATCCAGCCGATCGACCGCAGTACGATCACCGGCTCCGATCAGATCGTGTCCACCGCGTGGAAGTCCGCGGTCGACCTGACGGGCGCCACGTACGCCGTCCCGTTCTCCGCGCAGGCGAATCTGCTGTTCATCCGGAAGGACTGGCTCGACAAGCTGCACCTGCCGGTCCCGACCACCTGGGCGCAGGTGGAGGCCGACGCCAAGGCCTTCACCAACAACGATCCGGACGGCGACGGCAAAAACGACACGTACGGCATCGACGTGCCGGGCAGCACGACCCGCGGCTACATATCCTGGTGGTGGTCGTCGATGCTGTGGCAGGCGGGCGGCGACTACGTCAAGAGCGACGGCAACGGTAAGTACACTGCGACGCTTGACTCACCCGCGGCGGTAAACGCGGCCTCCGAATTCGAGACGCTGGCCTGCACCGACAAGGTGACCCAGCCGGGCATGCTCAACGACGACTCCACCGCGGCGAACAAGGCGTTCCAGACGGGCGTCGCGGGCATGTACCTGACCGGCCCCTACGCGTTCGCGACCATGGACGCGACGGCTGTGAAGGGCAAGTACGTCGTCGTCGCGCCGCCGGCCGGTCCGGCCAGCGCGGAGACGCTGGCCGAGGGCACCGACGCCTACCTGATGGCGGACGCGAAGACCGACGAGGCCAAGAAACTGCTCTCGTTCATGATCTCGCCGCAGGCGCAGACCCTCGGCATGACCGCGGTGCCCACGGCGACCGTCGTCCGGCTGCCGATCAACAAGAACGTCGACGCCGCGTCCCTGCACAAGGGCGACCCGCGCTGGACCCTCGCCCAGCAGGTGTACCAGGCCGCGGGCCACTACGAGTACGACTCGCTGCCCAACTGGACCGCGCTACGCCAGGAGACCTCGAACGAGCTCAACGCGATGATCGCCGACTGTTCGAATCCGAGCAGCGCGATGTCGGCGCTGAACGGCAAGTTCCAATCGCTGCTGGCGCAGCAGGGCGTGGCGGGCTGACCGACTGATGAAGGCTACTGACTCGGATACGGGGATCGGCCGGGGCGCGCCCGCGCGCCTCGCCGTTCAGGCGGACGGCGTCGCGGGCGCGCGTGAGACCGGTGCCGCGGCGCCCGCCCTCGCGCGCCGCGTCCCGCGGGTCCCACCGCCGCGGCGCGCCTGGATCTCCAGGCGCGCCGGTCGCACCGTCATCCCATGGCTGTTCCTCGCGCCGGCGCTCGTGTTCTTCGCCGTATTCCGGTTCTGGCCCACCGTGTGGGGCGTCTATCTGAGCCTTTATAAGGTGCGGCCGTACCTCGGGAACCAATGGGTCGGCTTCGGCAACTTCACCCGCGCCTTCCACGACCCGGACCTGCGTTCCGCGGCCGAGCACTCGCTGATCGACGCCGCGGCGTCGGTCGCCGGCTCGATCGTCATCGGGTTCTGTCTCGCGCTGCTGCTCGAAGGGCCGGCGCGGCACCTGCGCGTGCTGCGCACGGCGGTGTTCGTGCCCGTAGTCGTCTCGATGGTCGCGGTCGCCGAGCTCTGGAACTCGCTGCTCTTCCCGGGAAAGTACGGCGCGATCAACTCGCTGCTCGGCGACATCGGGCTCGGGCCGGCGCCGTTCCTCAGCAGCCCGCACTCCGCGCTCGCCACGGTGATCGGGGTGCAGGTCTGGAAATCCGCCCCCTACGACATGCTGATCTTCGTCGCCGGGCTGGCGGGGATCGACCAGACGCTCTACGAGGCGGCCGCGATCGACGGCGCGGGCGCCTTCCACCGGCTCAAGTACGTCACCCTGCCTGCGCTCCGACCCATCACCACGATCGTGCTCACGCTGGGCATCATCAGGGGTCTGCGGGTCTTCACCGAGATCTACGTGCTCACCAACGGCGGACCCGCCGGTTCCACGCAGACTCTCGTGCCGTTCGACTACGCGCAGGCGACCACCAACAACGACGTCGGATACGCATCGGCCATCTCGGTTCTGCTGCTGACAACGACGATCCTGCTCACGCTGCTCGTATGGCGCTGGCGCGCGCGAAAGGATGACGCATAGATGGCCATAGTCGGTTCGTCCGCCACCGCACTGGGCCTGCGCGCGCCGCGGATGCTCACTCGAGGCAAGGCAGGCAAGCGGGTCGCTCGGCTGGTCGCGTACGTGGTCGTGGTCGCCGTGTTCCTGCTGCCGCTCTGGTCGATGGTGGCGACGGCGCTGAGCTCCACGCAGTCGCAGCTGGGCAGCATGCAGCTGATCCCGCACGGCCTGACAGCCGGAAACCTGACCACGGCCTGGCATTTCGGGATCGGGCGCGGCCTGCTCAACTCCGTCATCATGGAGGTCGTCGGGCTCACCCTCCAGCTCACGGTCTCGTCGCTCGCCGCGTACGCGTTGGCGCGCAAGCGATTCCGGGGCGCGGCGCTGGTGACCGTCGCCATCATGGCCACGATGATGATGCCCGACGAGGTCATCGCGATCCCGCTCTACCTCATCATCGGCAAGATCCCGCAGCCGTTCACCGGCGGCACCCTGCTCGACTCGTACGGAGGGCTGATCCTGCCGATGGTCGGCTGGGCCCTGCCCATCTACATCCTGACCGGGTTCATGAAGCGGATCCCGATGGAGCTCGAGGAGGCGGCTCGGGTCGACGGCGCCGGCGAGCTGCGCGTGTTCCTGCGGATCATCCTGCCGCTCTGCCGTCCGGCGCTGGGCACCTGCGCGGTGTTCGGCTTCCTGATGATCTGGGACCAGTACCTGCTTCCGCTGCTGGTCGTGCAGACCCCGTCGATGGATCCGCTGACGGTGGTCGTCACCTCCCTGCAGTCCAGCCAGGAACTCGGCGACGGCGTCAAACTGGCGGCGGCGACGATCCTGATGGTGCCCAGTGTGCTGTTCTATCTGGGCCTGCAACGCTACTTCGAGCGCGGAGTGCTCAGCGGCTCGATCAAGGGGTAGAGACGGAGATAGCCGACAAAGGCGGAGGGTGCCAGGATGATCCCATGGTGACCATGCGTTCCAAGGACGGCGTCGTGCCCGCGTCTGTGAAGTCCGCGGACCGCACAGTCGAGCTGCTCGAACTGCTCTCGCACACCGACGAGCCGCTCACGCTGAGCGAGATCCACCGGGAGCTCTCGTACCCCAAGTCGAGTCTTTACGTCCTGCTGCGCACGCTCGCCGCGCGGGGCTGGGTCGAGACCGACCGGCGCGGCACCGGGTACTCGATCGGCGTACGCGCGCTGCTGGTCGGCACCGCCTACCTCGACCGCGACCCGGTGATCCGCGCCGCCACCCGGGTGTTGGAGCAGCTGCGTGCCGAGGTGGACGAGACGGTCCACCTCGCCAGGCTCGACGGCGCGGACGTCGTCTACCTGGCCAGCCGTGAGTCGGCCCACCACCTGCGGCTGACCTCGCGGGTGGGACGCCGGCTGCCGGCACACGTCACCTCGCTCGGCAAGGCGCTGCTGGCGGAGCGCACCGACGACGAGGTCGACGATCTGCTGCCCGACAAGCTCATCTCGCTGACGCCGCACACGATCACCGACCGGACCGCCCTGTTCAGAGACCTCGCCGAAACCAGGTCGCACGGCTACGCGACCGAGCGCGAGGAGAACACCCCCGGTCTCGGCTGCTTCGCGGTCGCGCTCGGCTATCGGCGCCCGGCGATCGACGCGATCAGCTGCTCCGTGCCTCTGGTGCGGCTGGACGACCCGGCGCACGCGGCGGCCGTGCTGGACGCGGTGCGGCGCAACGCCCAGGAACTCAACAACATCCTTCGGACCGTATGAAACCCGCTACGAGGAGTCGGACTTGTCCACGATCCTGATCACCGGCGCCGCCGGTGGAGTCGGAACGCTCATGCGACCGCGGCTGGCCCGCGACGGCAGGGTGCTGCGCCTCCTAGACCTGGCGCCACTCGACCCCGCCGCCGGTCACGGCGAGGAGGCGATTCAGGCCTCGATCACCGATATGGACGCGATGGTCAGCGCGTGTGAGGGCGTCGACGCGGTCATCCACCTCGGCGGCCTCTCCACGGAGCACAGCTGGGAGCAGATCCTCGACGCCAACATCAACGGCACGTACACCGTGTTCGAGGCGGCTCGTCGCGCGGGTGTACCCAAGGTCGTATTCGCCTCGTCCAACCACGTGGTCGGCTTCCATACGCCCGATGAGTACCCGCTGCCGGAGGCGGTCGTCCCGCTGCCCGACACCTACTACGGGGTCTCGAAGGTCGCCGGCGAGGCGCTGGGAGCGCTCTATGCGAAGCGGTACGGCCTGAATGTCATCAGCATTCGGATTCTCAGCTGCTTCGCGGCACCGCGGGACCTGCGCATGCTCTCGACGTGGCTCGCGCCCGACGACGGCGCGCAACTGCTGGAGGCGTGCCTCGCGCAGGAGAAGCCCGGATACCGGGTCGTCTACGGAGTGTCGGACAACACGCGCGGAGGCTGGGTCTCGCTCGACTCGGCGCGGGCCCTCGGGTACGAGCCTTTGGGCGACGCCGAGGCCTACGCCGCGGCGATGATCGCCGAGAAGGGCGAACCCGAACTCGACGATCCCGTCTTCGCCTACCTCGGCGGCGCGTTCACCTTCGCGAATCTCGACGCCGACAACCTGTGAGCCTGGGCGAACTGGGGGACGCCCGCGCGCCGGGGATCCGAGGTCCGCGGTAACAGTTCCGATCTTGGCACCCAGGCCCTACCATGGCTCCGCGAACGGTCTGTCGTGGCCGTTTGTGTCGAGGGGGAGAAAATTCCATGGTGGGCAATGGCTCGCCGGGCGGCTGGACGCTACCCGGTTATGTACACGTGCAACAGCTCGGCTCCGGTGCCGGAGGGCAGGTGTTCCTGGCCAGGCACCAAGGCTCCGGCACGCTCGTCGCCGTCAAGTATCTGGTGCCCGGCCTGCACGCGGACGGCGATTTCCGTGAGGCGTACCGGTCCGAGGCGCAACTGCTGGCCGAACTCGAGTCGCCGCATGTGACTCGGCTGTACGAGTACGTCGAGGGGCCGGCGGGTTCGGCGATCGTGATGGAGGCCGTGGAGGGCTCGTCGCTGCGGTACCTGATGAAGCAGGAGGGCGCGACCACTCCCGAGGCGGCGCTGTGCATCCTCAAGGGCTCGCTCCTCGGACTCGCCGCCGCGCACGACGCCGGAGTGGTGCACCGGGACTACAAGCCGGCGAACGTGCTGGTGACGCCGGACGGCGTCTCGAAGTTGGTGGACTTCGGGATCGCCACACGCTCCGGCGAGGCCGCCGCCGCTGCCGGCACACCGCTCTACATGGCGCCGGAGCAGTTCAACGGCGCGCCCGCTTCACCGGCGGGCGACGTGTACGCCGCGACGGTCACCTTCTTCGAATGCGTGACCGGCGAGCGTCCGTTCCACGGCAAGAACGCGGTGGAACTGATGGCGCAGCACGCGCTCGGCACGGTCCCGGACGACCTCGTCCCCGAGCCGCTCCGGCCGCTGATCCGGGCCGGGATGGCCAAGGACCCGCACCAGCGGCCCCCGAGCGCGCTCGAATTCGTCGCAGCACTCGAACAGGTCGCGGACGCGGCGTACGGGCCGGAGTGGGAGGAGCGCGGACGGCGGAAGATCGCGACCCTGATGGCCCTCCTTCCGTTGCTGCTGCTCAAAGCCGCCGCGCAGCCGGTCCCCGCGAGCACGACGTCGATCGCGACGACGGTGCTCGGGACTGGGGCACCCGGCGCGGGAGCTGAGACTGAGGCCGGGGCCGCACTCGGCAAGCGGGTGCGGCGCAGGCCCAGGACGATCAGGGCGACCGTGGGCGTGGGCGCGGCGGGCGCGATCGTGGTGGCGTTCGTGGCCGTGGCCGCGGCGTCCGGGGCCCATGGGAAGCAGGACGACTCGGCCGCGAATTCCGCGCTCGTGGGTGCGACGACGATGCTGACGCCACTGGCACCGTTGGGATCGGCGCCGGCATCCACGACACCGACCGTGGCGGGGACCGCCTCCCATTCTCCGAGCGCGTCCCCTTCGCAGACTTCGGCGACACCGACCGTCAGCCAAAGCGGCCCGACGAACTCGACGACTCCGCCGAGCGTGTCGGCGTCGTCCGGTACGAGCGCTCCGCCGACGTCCACATCCACCACTGCAACGCCGACGCACTCGACATCGTCCACTCCCCCGCCGCCGACTCCGCAAGTCGACTCGATCACCATCAACTCGCTGACGTGCGACGGGCCGTCCGTCGGCGCCTCGATCACCGTGACGACCAACGGAGTCGCTGGCGACACGGTGACCTTCACGTGGTTCACCCTCAACGACAACGGCAGCCGGACGACGGTTGCCACCAGCGGCCCCTACACGCTCACGGCCGGACAGACCTCGCAGACGGGCAGCGCGCGGCAGAGCTTCCAGGCGTACCAGGGCGCCGTGAACTGGGGCGTGTCAGTGAGCTCCTCGCCGGCGCCGAAGAGCGGCGATGCTTCCATGAACATCAACCCCTACTCCAATGGATGCGTGGCGTCGTGACCGATGAGACCGAACGCGTCACGCAGCGCTTCGTGGACGAGACCGAGCAGTTCGAGGACGAGACACAACTCCTGGAGACTGAGCGCCTCGGGACTGAACGCGTGGAGACTGAGCTCATTCAAACCGAGCGCTACGAGACAGAGCGTCCCGCGGTCGAGGAAGTGGAGCGGACGCAGCATCTCGACTCCGCGCACAATCCGGACGTCGTCGAGACGTACGTCCGGTTCGGGCCGGGGGTGCCGGCCCAGGCGGCTCCCGCTCCCAACCTCGCGACCGCTGTCTGGCGCGGCGAGGTACTGCCCGTCGGAGCCGCTCAGCAGGCGGCGGAGCGCAGGTCGCGGCGCTGGATACTGCCGTTGACCGTGCTTATCCTGGTTATCGCGGTGCTGATCTACTTCCTCTGGGGACGCACCACCAATGCGGTCGCCGTCGACTCGGTTGCCGTGAAGGCGTCTACGCCCACTGTCACGTGCGGACAGACCGAGCGCCTGAGCGCCGTCATCACGACGAACGGGGGCTCGGGCACGCTGACCTACCAATGGGTCCGCTCGGACGGCACGACCTCCGCCGTACTCACTCAGAACGTGAACACGGGTGAGCACCAGGCGAGCGTCGCCCTGCTGTGGAACTTCGACGGCTACGGCGCCCTCGACGCCACGGCCACCCTGCACGTCCTCAGCCCAGGCCACGCCAGCGGTTCAGCCTCGTTCCACTACACCTGCAGCAAGTCGTAGAGAGTAGTGCGCTATTTGCGCAGCAGCGGTAGGAGCTGGTCACCGATGCGGCTGATCTCGCTCTTATAGGGCGTGTCCGACAGAACGAAGTGGGTGATGCCGAGCTTGCCGTAGTTCTTCAGCGCCGTGGCGACGTCCTCGGCGGATCCGACGAGCCACGTGGTGGCCGCTCCTCCGCCGCCGTACTTGCCAGGGGTCGTGTAGAGGCACGTGTCGAGGACCTCGCCGCGCTGGGCCAGATCGAACAGTCGCTGCTGGCCGACCGCCGCTCGGCGATTGCCCGTCCAGGTCAGCTCGCCGGCATCGACCGCCATCCGTTCGACCTTCTGCTCCGCGTCGTGCCAGGCCTCCTCGGTGGTATCGCGCACCAGCGTGGTGATCCGCAGTCCGAACTCGAGCGGTTTGTGTCGGCGGCCGAACTGTTCGCTCAACGCCTTGAGCCGGTCGATGCGTTCGGCGAGCCCTTCGAGCGGCTCGCCCCAGAACAATTGCACGTCGGCCTCGGCCGCGGAGACCTGCTCGGCCGCTCGCGACGCACCTCCGAAGTAGAGCGTCGGATGCGCCCTGTCGTCGGTGGCGTAGGGACGCGGCGTGACGGTGGAGTCGGCGACCTGGAAATGCTCGCCGTTGAATGTGACGGCTTCCTCGGTCCACAGGCGTCGCAGCAGATGCAGGAACTCTTGAGTCCGTGCATACCTCTGCGCCGGGTCCGACTTCGTGTCGCCGTACGCGGCGAGGTTGTCGAGTCCGCTGACGATGTTGACCAGGACGCGTCCGCGACTGAGCTGGTCGAGCGTCGCCGCCGCGCTCGCGAAATGGGCGGGCTGCCAGTAGCCGGGACGGATCGCGATCAGGGGTTTGAACGTCGTGGTCCGGGCCGCCAACGCCGTGGCGACGGTGAAGGTGTCGGGCCGCCCCCACCCCGTGCCGAGCAGCGCGCCACCCCAGCCGTGTTCCTCCGCCGCGCGCGCGAGCTCGGTCGAGTATTCGATGGATCCCCAGCCGACCATCGTATCGTCGCCGCGGTGACCCGACTCGACGGTGTTCGGGATGTACCACAGGAATTCGTTCATCGCAGAGATTATCTGAGCCGCGCGACGGGCCGTCAAGGAAACCCGCGTACTGTCTCACTACGGTTTTCGTGAACGTAACATTCGTCGGGACAGTTTGCGTATTCTAGCCATGTCAGTATTCAGACACTGATGTTGACCTGCACGGGAGGTGAATTGGAGCCGAGACTTCGGGAGACGTCGCGGTTTCGTCTTGACGCCTGTTTCGGCGGCTCATAGCTTTTTCGCCATGCCCGCCGCCACCGCTTTGCCGACGATGACCACTGTCGAGAGTCTGCGCACGAGGTTCCCCGCGCTCTCCGGCCCGACCACGCGCCTGGACGGACCGGCCGGATCGCAGATCCCCCGGCAGGTCATCGAGTCGATCGCCGGCTACCTCGCCACCAGCCCCGCCAACCTCGGCGGCGTGTTCGCCGAGAGCCTCGCCGCCGAGCAACTGGTGCGTGAGGCCCGCTCCCGCTGCGCCGCGTTCTTCGGCACGGCGGACTGCGACGAGGTCGGGTTCGGACTCAATGCTTCGGGCGTGAACGCAGCCATGGCCGCTGCGGCGGCCGCGGATATGAATGCGGGCGACGAGGTCGTGGTCAGCGTCCTGGATCACGATGCCAGTGTGCTGCCATGGCGACGTGCCGCCGCGCAGCACGGCCTGACCCTTCACGTGGTCGGGCTCGCCGAGGACGGGCGCCTCGATATGGACCACCTTCGCGACGTCATCAATACTCGTACACGCGTAGTGGCTCTGCCCTACGCCGCGAACGCCACCGGCACGGCCGTCGACGTCGCCGAAGTGACTCGCCTTGCCCACGCGGTCGGTGCATTGGCGTGGCTCGATGCGACCCATATCGCCCCGCACGAGCCGCTTCGCGTTCGCGAGCTCGACGTGGATGTCGCGTTCTGTTCCGCATACAAGTTCTTCGGCCCGCACCTCGGGCTCTACTACGCGCGGCGCGAGCTCACCGCCGCTTGGGCACGCCGCGCGCTGGGCAGCGGCATCGAGTCGGGCACCCCGCCGCTGGAGTCCCTCGCAGGGCTCATCGCCACGTTCGACTACATCGACGAGGCGGGCTGGCCGCTGATCGCAGCGCACGAACGAGCGCTCGGCGAGCAGTTCCTCGAGCGCCTGCCCGAAGCCTGGCAGCTCCTCGGCCTGCCCATGATGGACGGGCGCACGCCCACCTTCGCCCTCACCCTGCCCGGAGCTCACCCGGTCGGCCTCGCCCGAGCGCTCGCCGAGCGCGGCATCGCCGTCGGCGCGGGCACCTTCCACGCCCCGACCCTGTTCGAGACTCTCGCGCT
>NZ_DASZKT010000272.1:0-22063 GCF_035552695.1 Actinospica sp. | reverse complement strand
AAGCGGGGCCGGGTTCAGGCAGCCCGCGCCTCGCCCGCTGCCCGGGCCCGGTGGGCGACGATCTCGTCGTGGTGGTCGGCGGCCCAGCCGATCAGGGACGCGGCGATCTCCCGCAAGCCACGGCCGAGCGGGGTGATCGCGTACTCCACGCGGGGCGGCACCTCGGCGAAGGCGGCGCGGGAGATCAAGCCGTCCTGCTGGAGCTGGCGCAGGGTGAGGCTGAGCATGCGCTGGGAGATGCCCGGGACCTGGCGCTGCAGGTCGGTGTAGCGCAGCGGCCCGGCCTCGACCACGGCGATCACCAGCAGGCTCCACTTGTCACCGACGCGGTCGAGTACCTGGCGGATGAAGTCCATGTGCTCGGCCGGGATGCCGGCGCACGGCCCGAGTGCCGCTGCCCCGCCGGTATCGCCGGTATCGCTGGTGGCGTGCATGGCGCACATTCCTCTCCGTCGCGTACACCGATGTTCCTTTTGTACCGCCTCCGATACTGGCCCATCATGGCGCTACGAACAAATCGTAGGAATTGAAGGTGCGTCGTGCAGGTGGAGATCTGGGCCAAGACGACCTGCCCCCGGTACGGGCCCGGCACGGCCCGGAACGAAGCGCACCGCGTCACCTCCGCCCCCGGCGACGCCCCGAAATGCGAACCCGGCAACCGCGCCGTCTCCGCCCGCGGCTGACCGGCGCCACCCCATCCACGGCCCCGAAGCCCTGACCGTCACGTGACCGCCCCCTGACAAGCGGCGCTCCCTTTTGTGAGAACGGACTGTTCATGCCCACCATCGCCATCGTCGGCGCCGGCCCCGGAATGGGCCTGGCGATCGCCCGCACCTTCGCAGCCCGCGGCTTCGACGTCGCCCTGATCGCGCGCAACCGCGGCAAACTCGAGGATCTCGTCGCCGCCCTGGCCGCGCAGTCCATCACCGCCGCGGCGTTCCCCGCCGACGTGCTCGACCACGATCAGCTCACCCACGCTCTGGCAGACGCCGCCGCCTACTTCGGCGGCATCGACGTCCTGGAATACTCCCCGCTCGGACACGCGGACACCACGGCCATGACCACCCCGTCGGCCACCACGCCGGCCGATGTCCAGGCGCAGATCGACTCCCAGCTCTACGGGGCGATTGCGGCCACCCGGGCGGTGTTGCCCGCGATGCGCGCGGCCGGCGCGGGCACCCTGCTGTACACCACCGGCGCCGGCTCGGTCAGCCCGATCCCGATGTTCGGCAACATCAACGCCGCCGCGGCCGCCCTGCGCAACTGGGCGATCAACCTGCACGGCGAACTGACCGGCACCGGCATCCAGGCCGCGCACGTCGCCATCGGTGTGTGGATCGGCGACCACGGTCCGCAAGGCGCCCCCACGGCCACCGCCGACCAGATCGCCCCCGTCTACTGGGACCTGCACGTCCACCGCGAGCAAGCCGAGAGCGTCTTCACCGGCGTACACCAGGATCAGACGCGGTAAGCAGGGCGCTTCGTCCACCCGCATGCTCACCAACGGACAGGGTGCCGCCTGAGCATCGAAAGTGGCGCAGCGTGAAGCCGCCGCATCGTACACAGACGGTGCGACGGCGCTGCGTCACCGCACCTAAGCCAACTCTTGACCAGACATGGTGAGACGTCCGTCTCATGGGTCCCGTTCGCGAGTCCTGGACCCACCGCAGCCCCACCGCATCACCGGCCCGGATGCCTCCATGAGGCATCCGGGCCGGTCAATCTCAGTGCGCCCGTCAGGGGCTTGAACCCCGAACCAGCTGATTCAAGGTTGGACCAGTCCGCCTTGGTAGGCGGCGATGACGACTTGGGCTCTGTCACGGGCGTGCAGCTTCGCCATGGCGCGGTTCACGTGCGTCTTGGCTGTGGGCGCGGAGATGCCGAGGTGGGCGGCGATCTCGTCGTTGGACAGTCCCGTCGCGACGAGTACCACGACCTCGCGCTCGCGCGGTGTCAGGCTCTGCAGCGCGGGGGCGACGCGCCGGGGTGGGGGATCTTGCGCGAGGAAGCGGTTGATCAGGCTTCGGGTGGCCGCAGGCGAGAGCAGTGAGTCCCCGGCGGCAACCGTTCTTATGGCATCGATCAGCTCTTGCGGATTGATGCCCTTGCCCACGAAGCCGCTTGCTCCGGCCCGCAGCGCTTCGGCCACGTGCTCGTCCGTCTCGAAGGTCGTCAGAATCAGCACTTTGACGGCGGAGAGCTTGTCGTCGCCGGTGATGGTCCGCGTCGCCTCGATTCCGTCAAGGCCGGGCATGCGGATGTCCATGAGCACGACGTCCGGCCGGTGCCGGATCGCCTGGGCCACGGCCTCGGACCCGTCGCGTGCCTCGGCCGCGATCTCGATGCCCGGGACGGTCTCCAGCAGGATGCGGAAGGTGGCTCTGAGCAGGCTCTGGTCGTCTGCCAGGAGCATACGGATGTTGTTCATGCATGGTCCCTGGATCGGGTCAGCGCGTGATTGCGCGGCTGCAGGGGCAGCACGGCGTGCACCCGGAATCCGCCCTCCGGGCTCGGGCCGGCCTGCAGGGTTCCGTCTGCCGCGCGCACACGCTCCCTGAGGCTGATCAGCCCGAGACCGGTGCCCGCGCGGGTGATCCGGCCGTCGCCGCCGTCGTCGGCGACGATGACCTCGAGTCTGTTGTCGCGCACCGCGATCGTCAGCTGGGCGCGGGCGCCGCCGACGTGTTTGCCCGCGTTCGTGAGCGCCTCCTGGACGACGCGGTACGCCGTCAGGTCGGTCAGCGGCGGGACGGCGTCGTACGGTCCCGTGCGCTGCACGTCGACCGGGAGTCCGGCGTGCCGGAAGGAATCGAGCAACGCGGGCAGGTCGCGCAGCCCGGGTGCCGGAGCGCGTGGTTCGTCGTCGTCGGCCTGGCGCAGCAGGCCGACGGTCGCGCGCAGCTCGTCGAGCGCCGCCCGGCTGGTGTCGCGGATCTGGCCCAGAGCCTCGTAGGCGCGCTCCGCGTCTTGGCGGACGAGGTGGTGAGCCACCCCTGCTTGCGCATTGACCAGGGTGAGATGGTGGGCCACCACGTCGTGGAGCTCTCGGGCGATGCGCAGGCGTTCGGCCGCCACGCGGCGGTGTGCCTCCTGTTCACTCGTCGCCTCCGCACGTTCTGCGCGTTCCTTGTAGGAGACCAGCAGTTCCCGCCTGCTGCGGAACGCGTCTCCGAGGGCGGATGGCAATTGCGTCCACGCGGCGACGGCCAGATTGGCCCCTAACGTGGATAGCCCGGGACGCACCGCGAAGGCTTCCGCGGTGAGCGCGATGCCGACCGCTGCGCTGGTGCGCAGCACGGTCCGGCGGTTGGTTCGGGCGGCGAGCAGAAACAACGCCGCGACCGCCGGTGCGGATGGCGGCGCCTGCGGAAGTAGAGCCATCACGGTCGCGCAGAGTGCGGCGGTCGCCCATACCGTCGAGAGCGGCCATCGACGAGCACCCAGCAGGAGTAGACAGCTCACGCTCGATGCCGCTCCGGCCCACCGCATGTCGGTCATGGCGCTGTGGTGGGCGAGCAGCATCATGATCGGACCGGTGACGAGTATGCAGGATATGGCGGCGACCGCGTCCACGGCGAGCGGCCGCCGGGCCAAGCCGCCGGTCAGCGGCGATGTCACGCCCCTGAGACCGCTCGCCAGAGAGGCCATGTCCGTCTCCTTCCGGCGATATCGCGTCGTCACCAGTTCCTGGCCGGTGCGGGTAGAGCCACCATAAGCGGTCGTGGCTCCCGGTCGGCCGTCAGGAGTGGCGCGCGCGTCGCTCGGTCTACCGCAGCCGTTGTAGGAGCGCTCCGTGGATTGCCGCGGCCGCGGTACGCGAACTCCATCACTGCGGAGGATCTGCGGGGCAGTCCCAAGGCGAGAGTGTTGCCCTTGATCGTCCGCTGGAGCGGATGCGCGCGGGTAAGGCCGAGGGAGCGACACATGAAGACGCGGGTGCGACCGATCGTCGGAGCGATCCTGCTCGTAATCGGTGCGCTGTGGGCACTCCAAGGTGCCGGCGCTGTGGGCGGCGGCGCGATGTCGGGACATTCTCAGTGGTTGGTCATCGGCCTCGTCGTGGCCCTCGTCGGAGTGGGGCTCCTGATCAGCGGCGTAGCGAAGCGGCGAATCGGTCGACGTTGAACCTCAGGCACGGGGTCCGTGTTGACCGCAGTGCCTCACTCTGTGCGGATCGTTGATGAGTCCGCGCTTCGGAAAGGATCGTCATGCTCGGTAGGACCTCGTCGCGAGCGCTTCGCTTCGGCCTCCCGCTCGCCGCTCTGGCGCTGGTGACGGCAGGCTGCAGCAGCGGTTCGTCCAGTGGCACCTCCGCAGCGGCTACGGCCACCACCGCCACCAGTTCGACGGCGACGGCGACCGCCTCCGCGATGCCGGGTTCGACGGCCTCGGGTTCGACGCTGATGCTGAAGACGGACAAGGGCAGCGCGGGCATCTGGCTGACGGACTCGGCTGGTCGAACGCTCTACCTCTTCACCCATGACAAGGGAACGACGTCCGAATGCTACGGCGCGTGCGCCAAGGCCTGGCCCCCGCTTCTCACGACCGGCCCGGTCACCATATCCGGCCAGTACACGCTGCAGAGCGACCTGGGCACGGCCACCCGGACCGACGGCACGAAGCAGGTCACGTACGGAGGCCACCCGCTTTACTACTACGAGGGTGACACCGCTCCCGGCCAGACGAAGGGCCAAGGCGTGGGCGGGGTCTGGTTCCTCATCGGACCGATCGCCAACGTCATGAACGGCACGAAGCCGTGACCGATGAAAACGACGACGATGAGTACGACGACGATGAGTACGACGAAGACGACGACGATGCAGTCGCCCGCCCGAGACCCGGGGTCCGCGGAGCGGGCAGCGTGCTGCGCGGGGCGATCACGGGGCTCGTAGCGGCCGGAGCCGGGCTCGCGGCGGGCGAGTTGGTGTCCGTGTTCACCGGGGAGGCGGCGTCGCCCGCGGTCGCGGTCGGGCAGTGGGCGATCAGCCACACGCCGACCTCGCTCGAGCAGTTCGCCATCCGCAATTTCGGCAACCACGACAAGCGCGCCCTGCTCATCGGCGTATACGTCGCACTCGCGCTCCTCTCGACCGCCGTCGGGATCCTCGCTCGCAGACATCTGACACTCGCGAGCTACATCGCCGCCGCGTTCGGCCTCGTCGGGATGATCGCCGCCGCCACGCGCGCGAACGCCGGCGCCGGCTTCCTGTTCCCCTCGCTGCTCGCCGGACTCGTGACTGTGCTGGTCCTGCGCTGGCTGACGATCCTGGCCGCCGCGGACGCGGATCCGGAGGCCGGGCCGACTGAGCGGCGGCGCTTCCTACTCGGCGCGTTCGGCACGACCGTCGGTGCGCTGGTCGGTGGATTCGGTGCGAAGCAGTGGATCGATACGCGGTACAACGCCTCGGCCGCACGGGCCGCGGTGGTGCTGCCGAAGCCGGAGAGCGTGCTGCCGGAGCCGCCCGCCTCGGTGCACCCGAACACTCCCGGGCTCGGGCCGTTCCTCACCCCGAACTCGCAGTTCTACCGCGTGGACACCGCGCTCTCGATCCCGCAGGTGGATCCGAATACCTGGAAACTGACCGTCCACGGCATGGTGGACCGGCCCTTCGAGATCACCTTCGACGAACTCCTCAAATACGCCTTCGAAGAACACGACCTCACCCTCACCTGCGTCTCGAACCCGGTCGGCGGCTCGTATTGCGGCAACGCACGCTGGCTGGGCACGCCGCTGGCCCCGCTGCTGCGCCGGGCCGGCGTGCGGTCCGGCGCCGACATGATCCTCTCTACCTCGACCGACGGCATGACCATCGGCTCCCCGGTCGAAGCGACCCTCGACGGCCGACAGGCAATGCTCGCGGTCGCCATGAACGGCGAGGCCCTGCCCATCGAGCACGGCTTCCCCTGCCGCGTGCTCATCCCCGGCCTCTACGGCTACGTCTCGGCCACCAAATGGGTCACCGACCTCAACCTCACCACCTATGCGCAGTCCTCCGCGTATTGGACGGATAACGGCTGGTCGCCGCAGGGCCCGGTCAAGACTGCGTCCCGGATCGACGTGCCACGGTCCGGCGCGACCGTCTCGGCCGGGACGGTCGTCCTCGCGGGCACGGCGTGGGCCACGCACCGGGGCATCGCCGCCGTCGAGGTGCAGATCGACAACGGGCCGTGGCTGGAGACCACGCTCGCCGCGTCGGACACCCCGGACACCTGGCGGCAGTGGTCCTACCGGTGGGCGGATGCCGCGCAAGGCGGGCATACGGTGAGCGTCCGGGCGACGGACGCGACCGGCGCCCTACAGACTTCCGCAGTGCAAGGCACCGTTCCGAACGGGGCCACCGGATACCACACGATCAACATCCAGGTCTCCTGACGGGAGATCACTCGGGGCCACCCCGGCTAACCGCGTGGCCGCATTCCCGTGGCGTGGGCTCGCCCGGTGGACAGTGTCGCCTCAGGCAGTCCCGGCAATCCGGATGCTGGCGGCTGCGCTGGAGGCCGAGGTCGACTCTCGTACCTGCTCGAGTTGGCCGACGTTCGGGATTAGGCCGGGCGTCGGCTGGCGGTGCGCAACGGCTTTCACCGGTCGCGGCGGATCGCGACGAGCGCCGGTGCGGTCGAGGTCAACGCCCCGCGCGTAGATGACAGACGCTTGGACGAAGCGACCGGGGTACGCAAGCGGTTCTCCTCGACGATCCTGCCGCCGTGGGCGCGGAAGACTCCGAAGCTGGTGAGCCCGGCGGTCGTACGGCGGTTTGGGCGCCGAACCTCATGCTCGTGCCGCGTCAACTCACGTCCGCCCGGTTTCGGTCTAGCACGCGGCGAGGCCGGTATCAGGGCCCTTCCACGATGTCGGGGCGCTCGGATCGCTGCAGACGACGGCGCTGAACTGCTGCATGTCGGACTGGGGCAGCAGATGCAGTCCGCCGGAGACGGAGAAGACCATGTTGGCGTCGCCGCTCCCGGAGACGTCGGCGACGACCCACTCCTTCCAGCACTCGATGCCGTCGAAGCCGTACAGGTCGGCCCCGGGGGCGGTCCAGCCGTCCCGGACCGACGTCGAGGCCGCGTCAAAGGCGGCGAGAAGCCGCGCGGAAGCGGGCTTGGTGCAGACGGCGTTCATCGCCGCGGTGGCGCCGACGGGCCAGTCGCCGTTCGGGTACAACTGGACGACCAACGCGCCTGAGGTCGTCTCGCCGATACGGGTGAAGCGGCCGTTCTCCGGCACGGACAGCTCGACCTGCGCCGAGACCGAGCCCAGCACGCCGGTTCCCGAGGCGGACGTCGCCGTCCAGGAGGTCCAGCGGATGTCCTCGATGGTCTCGCCGCCCGTGCGGGCGTCCATCTGGATCGCCGAGGGCTCGCGCCCGGTATAGCCGCCGAACGTGACGGTGGGCGCCGCCGGCGACTTCGACGTCCCCGTGTCGATCGCATAGGTCACGCCCGCGCCGAGCACCACGGTCAGCGCGACGGCGCCGCCGAGCAGGGCCCTGGTACGCACGCGCGACGGCCGCGCGGCCGATCCCGACGCCGATCCCGATCCCGATCCCGATTCCGATGCGGCGGCCGGATGCCAGGTCTGCGACAGGACCCGCTGCGCGGAGGTGGCGACCTCGTCTTGCGACTCGACGCGCCCGTGACCGGGTTCCGGGTTCACCGCGGCCGTCAGCCAGGCCAGGAGCTCGGCGGCGGTCGGCCGCGTGTTCGGGTCCTTGGACACCGCGGCTTCGACGAGGGGGAGCAGGGCGGGCGGCACCGCGGCGATATCAGGGGTCCCATGGACGATCCGGTACGGCAGCACCTCGGCCGGCCCCGAGCCGAACGGCTGCCTGCCGCTCGCCGCGTAGGCCACGGTCAATCCCCAGGCGAAGATGTCCGCCTCCTGCCCGGACGCGCCGGTGATCTGCTCGGGGGCCATGAACCCGGGCGATCCCATGGACCTCCCGGTCCGCGTCATCACGGTTCCGTCGAGAGCCTGGGCGATGCCGAAGTCGATGACCTTCGGCCCCGCCTGCGTGAGGATCACGTTGCCGGGCTTGAGATCGCGGTGCACCACGCCCGCGCCGTGGATCGCCACCAGCGCCTCGGCCAGTCCCGTCGCGAGACCGACCAGCATCTCGGGGTCCACCGGTCCGCCGCGCTTGACCTGCTCGGACAGCGACGGGCCCGCGGCGTACTCCGTCACCAGGAACGGGCTGTCCGCCTCGGTGTCCGCCTCGACGACGCGGACGGTGCACAGCCCCTGGACCCGGGTGAGCAGCGCGACCTCGCGACTGAAGCGGGCGCGGAACTCTTCCTCGTCCCCCACTTCAGGGCGTATCACCTTGATCGCGACCTGCCCTGTGTCCCTGGCCTGTCCGAGGTAGACCACGCCCATGCCGCCGGCGCCGAGCCGCGCGGACAGCCGGAACCGGCCTATCCGTGACGGGTCCCCCTGCCGGAGAGGTACCAGGGCCATCTCGAGCCTCCTCGAGGCAGACGTCGGTCACCGCGCACGACTCTAGTGATCCCGTACGAGCCCGGGCCGGGTGCGGCGAGCCCGTCCGCTCGCCGTTATCGCATCGTGATCAACTGTGCGTGGGCCGACGCGTCTCTGTCCTCGAACAGCGTGGCCCACTACGCACTGAAAGTTGACTGATTCCCATGAGCAGTCGGATTTTCCACAAGGCGACGGCGGCCGGCACACTCCTGCTGGGCGCGGCAGCGCTCGGCGGCTGCGCCTCGAACGGCAGCACCGGAGCGTCGGCCGGCTCGACGCAGAGCGCGACGGTCGTCACCTCCACCGGCGCGGGCTCCACCGGCGGTACGAGTAGCACCGCCACCGCCGGCGGCGGCACCTCCACGCAGGCGGCCGGCGGCGGTACGGCCGGCTGCACCGGCAGCCAACTCTCCCTCAAGATCAACCAGGGCAGCTCGGGCATGGGGCACACCGGCTCGGTGCTGGTGTTCACCAACACCGGCTCGACGGCCTGCACCCTCTACGGCTACCCGGGAGCCGACGTCACCGAAAACGGCTCGTACAACTTCTCGCCCCGCATGAACGCCACGCGCGTCAGCGGCGGCACGGCCGTGAAGACGGTGACCCTCGCGCCCGGCTCCAGCGCCTCCGCGATGCTCGAGTGGTCCGTGAACCCGACCGGTGGAGGAACCGCGAACGCCGCGAACTGCCCCGGCATGGACGGCGGCTACCTCGAGGTCACGCCGCCCAACACGAAGGACACGATCAAGTCGGACCCGCCCGTGGACATGTGCACGGACCTCCAGGTCTTCCCCGTGGTGGCCGGAGCCTCCGGCCAGTAGGGGCGGGAGTGCCGGCCACCGGCCGAGGAGTACGGCGGACTGCTCGCGGGCTTCGCCGTGTCCGGCCAAGGCGGCATCTCTAAGGCAGCGGGCCGATCATCGCGCCGTGGATGCGGCCGTCGGTGACCGACAGGGGTCTGCCGGTGCCGGAGCCACGGGCCGCGATGATCTCGGCAGCGATGGAGACGGCGGTCTCCTCAGGGGTGCGTGCGCCGAGATCGAGGCCGATGGGCGAGGAGAGGCGGGCGAGTTCGGCTTCTGACAGGCCGCGCTCGCGAAGCCGCGCCGACCGGTCGTCGTGGGTGCGGCGGGAGCCCATCGCACCGATGTAGCCGCACTCGGTACGCAGCGCCACCTCGAGCAGCGGCACATCGAACTTCGGGTCGTGGGTCAGTACGCACAGCACGGTGCGTCCGTCGATCCGGCCGCTGTCCTGCTCGGCGGCGAGGTATCGGTGCGGCCAGTCGACGACCAGTTCGTCGGCTTCGGGGAATCGGCGCCGGGTGGCGAACACCGGTCGCGCGTCGCAGACCGTGACGTGGTAGCCGAGGAACTTGCCGACGCGGGCGACGGCGGCGGCGAAGTCGATCGCGCCGAAGACGACCATCCGCGGCGGCGGAGCGAACGCCTGCACGAACACTGAGACGTCGGTGCCGTGCCGTCGGCCGTGCGTGCTGTAGTGGCGGACCATCGTCGTGCCCTGTTCGAGCATGGCCACCGCATCGTCGACGACGGCGGCGTCCAGGCGTGCGTCGCCGAGCCCGCCGCTCACCCGGTCCGGCCAGACGATGAGCCGACGGCCCAACGCGGGACCCTGCGTTACGACGGTGGCGACGGCTACCGGGGCCCCGGCGTCGATGGTGTCAGCGACCTCCGCGAACTCCGTGAAGCTTGCGGAGTCGATCGGCTCGACCAGGATATCGACGACGCCGCCGCAGGTCAGTCCCACGGCGAACGCGTCGTCCTCGGAGACGCCATACCTCTGCCGTACCGGCTGCCCGCTTTCGACGACCTCGCGGGCGAGCTCGTACACGGCGGCCTCGACACAGCCGCCTGACACGCTGCCCACGGCCTCGCCGCGCCCGGATACGGCCATGGCCGCGCCGGGTTGCCGGGGCGCGGAGCGGAAGGTGTCGACGACGGTGGCCAGCGCGAACCGGCCACCGTCGGCGTACCACCCACGAAGGTGGGAAAGAAGATCACGCACCGTCGGCGAACCTCACATGTTCTTCGCGCCGTCCACAACCGCCTGCCGGATGCGCGAGTACGTCCCGCAGCGGCAGATGTTGCGCAACGAGTCGAGGTCGGCGTCGGTGATCTCCCGGTTCTCGGACCGGACGAGTTTCACCAGGGCGACGGCGGCCATGATCTGGCCGGGCTGGCAGTAGCCGCACTGGGCCACGTCGTTGTCCAGCCACGCCTGCTGCATCGGGTGAAGTTCCGTGCCGACGGTCGCCGGCAGGCCCTCGATGGTGGTGATCTCGTCGGTCGGCTCGATGTCCTTGACCTGCACCGAGCACGGATTGAAAGCCTTGCCGTTGATGTGGCTGGTACACGCCTTGCAGACGTCCAGCGCGCAGCCGTACTTCGGCCCGGTCACCCCGAGCACGTCGCGCAGCACCCACAGAAGCCGTACATCGTCGTCCACGTCGGCGCTGACCTGCTGCCCGTTGAGCACGAAAGTGTGTGTGGTCATGGCTTTCCTCAGAACGTGTGGCTCAGGCCGTCGGTCGGCGACTGCGGGGTGGACGGCTCCAGCGGAAGCGGCGTGAAGGCCAGCGGACCGTTGTGGTTGATGGGGAAGTAGGTCGGCATCTTGCCGGTGGCCCTGGCGTAGGCGCAGGCGACGGCCGCGAAGGACGGCGCGACGGCCAGTTCTCCGGCACCGCTGGGGCTGTCGCTCGTGTTCGGCATGATGATCACCTGGAGGTCCGGCGGCGCGTTCCACTCCCGCGTGTAGAAGTAGTCGTCCCAGCTGCCCTCCAGCGGGATGCCGTTCTTGATGTGCAGGCTGGACGTCAGCGCGAGTGCGATGCCGTCCTGCATTCCGCCGATCATCTGCGCTTCGAGCCCGGTCGGGTTGATGCAGAACCCTGCGTCGACGACGATGAGTGCCTTGGTCACCCGGGGTCCGGTCACGCCGTCCGTGATCGGCCGATTGACCGTCGTGGACGTGCAGTCGATCTCGACGAGCACCGCGATCGCGGCCTGATACTCCGTGTGGACCGCGATTCCCTGCGCGGTGCCGGGTGCCATCGTCCGGCCCCAGTCCCCGGCTTGCGCCGCCTTGTTCAGTACCGCGAGGACACGCGAGTCGCGCAGGAAGTTCTTCCGGAACGTCAGCGGGTCCTGGCCCAGCTTCGCCGCGACCTGGTCGACCACGAGCTCCTGCGCGCACACCACGTTCGGCGAGTAGATGTTGCGCATGCTGCCGGTATTGAACTGCAGCGGGACCTCGTTGAGCAGCTGGGTGGTGACGCCGAAGTCGTACGGCGAGGACTGGGTGAGCTCGAAGATGGTCTCGGCGAAGCTGAGGTTGCCGGCCACCGGCAGAGACGCGGCGGTCGCGGTGATCATCTCGCCTAGTCCGTGCCCGAAGTCGGTCTGCACGCTAGTGTGCCGCTGCTCGTAGCTGATGACGTTGCCCAGCAGGTAGTTCATCCGCACGCGCGACGTGCACATCGGGTGGGCGCGGCCCTGCCGGAAGGTGTCCGTGCGCGACCAGGACAGCTTCACCGCCTTGCCCATCTTCTGCGAGGCCTCGGCAGCCTCCATCGCGACGTCGTGGAACAGGTGCCGGCCGAACGAACCGCCGCCCTGCGCGACGTGCACGGTGACCGCGCCGACCGGCAGGCCGAGCTTCGCGGCGATCTCGGACTGCGCGACGATCGGCACCTTCAGGCTGGCCCAGATCTCCGCGCTGTCGGAACGTACGTCGGCGACGGCGCAGTCCGGCTCCAGCGGAGTGTTGCTGGCAAACGCGAATACGAACTCTGCGTCGAAGGTCTCGGTGAGCAGCGGCGGCACGAGCATCGGCAGCTGCGCGGCCCGCAGAGCAGTGAGGACGGTGCTGTCGGACTCGCCGTCCACCGTGCCGGGGCCCCACGTCACGTCGATCACCTGGATCGCGTCAATGCACTGCCCGAACGTCTGGGCCCTGATGGCCACGCCGGTGCTGATCGCGGCGACGTCGGTGATGCCGGGCATGGCAAGCACCGCGGACTCGTTGTTGATCGAGACGACTTTGCCGTTGATCGTCGGCGGCCGCGCGACCATCGTCGGCAGCGCGCCGGGCACCCGCATGTCCATCGCGAACTGCTTGCGGCCGGTCACGATGTCGTGTGCGTCGATGCGGCCCCGCGGCGTGCCCAGCACGCCGAACTGCGACGCGGGCTTCAGCGTGGCCGCCACCGCGATGGTCGTGCTGCTGGCCGCCGCGGTGGCCAGGGAACCGTAGGACGCGCTGCGCCCGCCCGGCCCGGTGACCGTGCCCGCGCTCGCGCTGAGCTGATCGGCCGACACGCCCCACTGCGCGGCGGCGGTGTCGATCAGCCGCTGCCGGGCGATCGCGGCCGCCGTGCGGACCGGGGTGTACATGCTGCGCATCGAGTTCGAGCCGCCGGTCAGCTGGTTCATCAGCAGTTCCGGGCGCGCGTCGGCGAGCCCGACCTGAACCTTGTCGATCGGCAGGTCCAGTTCCTCGGAGACCATCATCGCGATCGCCGTCGTCATCCCCTGCCCGACCTCGGCGCGCGGCACGGCGAAGAACGCGGTTCCATCGGTGTTGATCCGCACCGAGATCAGCCCGGAAGTCGGGGCCGCGGCGAGGTTCTGCAGGTCGCCGAGGTCGAACAGGTCCTCCGGCTGCGGCAGGGTCGGGATGGCCGCCTCGGCGGACTGCGACTGCGACCAGTCGACGACCACGGCCAGCGTCGGCGCGGCGATCAGGAATCCGATGAACCGGCGGCGATCGAGCAGTGCCTTCGACGAGCGGTGGTGCTGCGGCGAACGACGTTGTTCAGCCATGCGCGTTCCTTTATGAAGCTCTCGAAAAACGGCCGTGGAAGGCTACGAAGTGTGCCAGCACCGACACGGCCGCCAACATGGCCGCGATGCCCACACTTGACCAGACACAGCTGTGCACACTGGTATGCCCTGGTCACTCGAATGAGTGAGTAGTGGCCGCGTCAGGCGGATTCCAGGAGGCGAACGGCGCGCAGTGCGAGGGCGAGTTCGATCTCGAACTCCCCGCCGTCGAACTCGTGCCCGGTCAGCTGGGTGATCCGATGCAGCCGGTTGAGCACCGTGTTCCGATGGCAGTGCGCGAGCTCGGCGGTCCGCCGGACCGAGCCGCCGGACAGCACCCACGTCTCCAGCGTGTCGATCAGGGGTCTGCGTTCTCCGGCCGGCAGTCTCATCACCGGACCCAACCACCGCTGGACCAGTCGCTCGGCCAATTCCGGCGAGCTGAGCAGCAGCGCCTCCGGCAGTCGCTGTTCCAGCTCGACCACGGCGACGTCGCCGCCGGCCAGCGTTCGACGGGCCAGCGTCGCCTGCCAGTAGGCGACATCTGCCTCCGCCAATCCGGACACCACTCCCGACACGCCCGCGGGAACTCGCAGAGACTCCCGTAACGCGGCCAGCGCCGCGTCCACGGAGTGCTCACCGAGCGCCATCAAGCCAACCAGCGCATCGGCCCTCATCTGCCAGGCGGACTCGATCCGCGCACTCGCCAGCGCTTGGCGCACCCTCGTGACGAGTTGCTCGGATCGTTCGCCGTCTTCGTGTGCGTCCACCACCGCCACCACGTACGGACTACCGACCGGCAGGCCGATCGTGCGCGCCACGTCGTGCGCGAAGGCGAGATCCTTGGCTCTGCCCTGCAGCAGGCCCTCCCACAGCGCCGCTCGGCGCTGCTCGTCCGCGCGCACCAGCTGACGCTCCGCGTTGTGGTACGCGACCTCGACCTCTGATGACACGGCGTCGACGGCGTCCCAGACCCGGCCGACCAGCTCCAGCAGGGCATCGGTGTCCACTTCGCCCTGCACGCGGGCCTGCTCGATCAGCGCCGTCCGGACGAAGCGACCGCCCAAGCGGAACGACCTGATAACGTCCTCCAGCGGCATCCGCTGCTGCGCCCGCCTGCTGCCGGTCGCGTGCGCCGCGTCGAAACGCTCGTCGCCACCCGTGTCGTACGCGTCGTCCACGTCGGCGATCAGCTGGACGATGCGGGTGATGTTGTCGTGGCACGACCGCCACAGATCCTCCCGCGGCACCGAGCGCAAGCGGCGATATGCCGGATTCTGCTCGTAGATGGTGCGCACCAGCAGATCGGTCAGGGCGGGGACGCGCAGGAGCATGCTCTCCGTCAGCAACCGCACCGGCCTCGCATCGTCGCGACGTGCCATGTCACTCATCGTCGGGCCAGCATCGCATATCACCGGTCATCGCTTCCAGCTTTCGTCCGGTGCGTCATTCAGCGTGTTGATCCCACAAGCCGCACACCGGCTGTAGTTGCCGATAGTGGCATCCATACAGGTCAGCTACGTGATGGGGTTGCGACCGCGAGTACGACCCGGCCACGGGTAGATTCCTCAGCCTCGACCCGATTCTGGAGACCGGCAGCCCGCAGAATCTCAACGGGTACGACTACGGCGGCAACAACCCCACCACGGACGAGGACCCCACCGGGCAGATGCCGTGCGATGCCGAGGGCCGCTGCGGCAGCTACCAGTTCCTCGAGACGCTTCCGGGCAACGGCGGCGGTGGTGGCGGCGGCGGCGGTGGCGGTAGCAGCGGAGGCGGGGGCTGGAGCGGCTTCACCGGCGGCCCGTGGCATCTCCAGCCGCCGGTGTACAAGCCGGTGTGGCCGCCGCTGTTCTTCAGCCTCGATCCCGGCGCCTGGTCGCTGTTCTGGGGCGGCGTCACGGTGCCGGCCCGGCCTCCGACACCCCCGGCCAAGACGCCGGCCGTGCGGGCCGAGAACATCATCGGCGACGTGCTGCACGCACTCCACATCGCGCTGCCCAAGGCGATCCCGCCGGGCTTCGACTATGAAGTCTTCGAATTCACCGCGATGCCCAGCATCAAGGTCCAGGGAGGCCCGACACCGTCCGTTCAGGTCGGAGGCTTCAGATTCACCTCGCCGGGCAACGCGATGAGCACCTGTTCCGCCGGGTTCGCCCGATTCGTATGCCTCGCGGCCCCGAGGCCGGCGCAGGGGGCGGGCGCGCCCATCCGGCAGCAGAACAATCCGAACGGCTCGGGATCCGACAAGAGTGGCTCGGGTGTGGGTGTGGACTACTCGGTCACCATCACGCGCGGCGGACACTTCATCGTTTCCGCCGGAACGGCGGTCGGCGCCGCGGGCAATTCGTTCTCGTTCCGATACGGCAAGATCATGAACGGCGGCTCGGCCGTCACGGAGTCCGACATCGAGAACTTCGCCACCGGTTGGTGCGTCGGATTCTCCTTCGGCGCCGGCCACCTCAGCTACGCGGCCGTCTACAGCCCGGGCGTGGACGAGAAATCCAGCGAGGTCGGGGTGACCACGGGCAGCGGCCCGTCCCTGACCGCCACCTTCGGCAAGGAAAAGCAGTGGCTCCGGCCGCACCGATCGGCGGCGGAACCGCGCTCCGCCGCCGGCTCCGGCCGTCAACGGGGGTTACACCGCTACACTTCCGGCAGGTCACGGCTCGTGTGGAGGTCGGCATTGGATCACCGGGGAACGAATCTTCCTGCGGTCGGTGAGTACAACCAGACGGTCGTTCTGGATGCCATCCGCCGACGTCCGGAGGGGATCACCCGGTCCGAGATCGCCAGCCGGACCGCGCTGAGCGCGATGACGGTGACGAAGGTCTGCCGGCGCCTGCTCGATGCCGGTCTCGTCGACGAGCAGGGCATGCGCACCGGCGGCCCCGGCAAGCCCGCGGCGGTGGTGAAGCTGAACCCGAGCGGTGGGTTCGCGGTCGGGGTGCACATCGATCCCGCCGCGGTGACCTACGTGCTCGTCGACCTGTCCGGTGCGGTCCGGGACCATTCGCGCACCGGCACGCCGACCGCGGGTGACCCGAGCGGAGTCATCGAGGAGATGGCGAACGCGATCGACGCGCTCATCGCGGGTTCGGGCGTCGACCGGTCCCGCGTCCTCGGCATCGGCATCGCGTCACCCGGCCCGGTGAGCGTGGCCGACGGCGTGCTGCTGAATCCGCCGATGCTGCCCAACTGGCGCGGGGTGGCGCTGCGCCGCTCGCTCGCCGAGGCCACCGGCCTGCCCGTGTTGCTGGAGAAGGACACGACGGCCACGGTGGTCGCGGAGTTGTGGTTCGCGCGCCCCGGCAGCCGCCGCGACTTCGCGTTCATGTACTACGGCACCGGTCTGGGCACCGGCCTGTCGCTGACCGGTGAGGTCGTACGGGGTGTCAGTTCCAACGCCGGCGACGCGGGCCACGTCACGGTCGATCCGGACGGTCCGGTGTGCACCTGCGGCCGGCGGGGCTGCGTCGGCTACGTCACCGTGCCGCGGATGCTCGTGGAACGGGCGGTGCTCGACGGCGTGCTGCCGGCCGCGGAGGTCGGCGACCTCGACGACATGGTCAACGTGGACGCGGCGTTCACTAGGCTGGCCGCCCTCGCGACGGCCGGGCATTCCGGGGCTTGCGCGATTCTGACCGATGCGGCGCGTGCTCTGGCCCGGGCGATCGTGGTGATCGTGAACCTGCTCGACATCGACGAGGTGGTCTTCGGCGGACCGTTCTGGGCGCGGATCTCCTCGGTGGTCCTCGACGCGTTGCCGGACGCCGTGCGCGACGACCCCGCCCTGCTGTCCTCGCACCCTGTCCGGTTCGTCCAGTCCGCGATCCCCGTCGACGTCGCCGCCGTCGGCGCGGCGACCCTGGTGCTCGACAACACTTTTTCGCCGCGGCCGTCGGCGCTGCTTCTCTCGGCGGAGTAACCGTTCGACTCTGCTCCGCACATCGTTGCGCCGAATTAGGATATATGATTTAGTAACTCCGGCCGCGAGGCTCGGCGCGCGAATCGACGCCGTTGCTCCTGCCCGTACCAACCAGAAGGCATCGGGACTTCCTGCCCGAGGTGTCAACGTCGACTCGGCTGTCACCGGCCGGTCTCTGGAAGGCAATCATGAGTCTCTCCCTCACCCGCGCCCGCCGCGCCGGTGTCGCCATCACGGCGGCGACCGGCGTCGCCCTGCTCGGGGCCTGTTCCTCGTCCGCTCCGTCGAACTCCGCGGCGGCGCCGTCCTGTGCGCCCGCGAAGGGCAAGGTCACCCTCCAGTACTGGAACACCGTTCCCGGCATGGACCAGGTGGTGGCCCTGTGGAACAAGGAAAATCCGAACGTCCAGGTTCAGACCAAGAACATCTCCAACGACCAGTACGGCACCATCGGCAACGCCCTCAAGGCCGGCACGGCACCGGACCTGGCCCAGGTCGGCTACGACGAACTCCCCGACCTGCGCACCCAGGGCGCCTTCGTGGACGCCTCGGCCTGCTCGGCGGCCGTCGCGGCCAAGTCGGAGTTCGTGCCGTGGACCTGGTCGCAGGCCAGCTTCGGTGGCACCGGCGTGTTCGCCATACCGCAGGACACCGGCCCCATGGCCCTCTTCGTGCGCAGCGACATCTTCCAGAAGTACGGCCTCCAGCCCCCGAAGACCTGGGCCGAGTACGCGACGGACGCGCAGAAGCTGCACGCCGCGAACCCCAAGCTGAGCATCACGTTCTTCGACCCGAACAACGCCGAGTGGTTCAACGGGCTGCTGTGGCAGGCCAAGTCCGACATGTACAGCTACTCGGGCAACGAGTGGCACGTCGCGGTCGACAACGCGCAGAGCAAGCAGGTCGCCGACTACTGGCAGAACCTGATCAACGCGAAGCTCGTGCGCACCGACCTCGCCAACACCACGCCCCCGATGTACGCCGCGTACGAGCAGAACGACGTCGCCACCTACATCGGCGCCGCCTGGGCCTACAGCTTGTTCCGGGACAACTTGCCCGACCAGTCGGGCAAGTGGACGGTCGTCCCGCTGCCGACGTGGGGCTCCGACACATCGTCGGGCGACTGGGGCGGTTCCACCGTCGCGTTCATGAAGGGCAGTCAGCACCTGTACGAGTCGGTCGAGTTCAACACCTGGCTGAACACCGACCCGCAGGCTCTCGCCCTGGAGAACAAACTGGGCGGCCTCTACCCGGCGGCCACCGCCGGCCTGAAGATTCCCGCGCTGTCGCAGGGCGTTCCGTACTACGGCAACCAGAAGATCTTCGACGTCTTCGCCGACTCGTCCAAGAACATCGACACCGCCTTCACCTGGGGACCCACCCAGAAGACGGTGAACCTGGCGCTGCAGGACGCGATGGCCAAGGCGACGGCCGGCAACGGCACGCTCGGCGGCGCGCTCTCGACCGCCCAGTCGACCGCGCTGACGTCGATGAAGCAGCAGGCGATTCCGGCCGCCGCGGGGAACTGAACCCGGTATGACTGACCTGGCAACCCGCACGACCGTGGCGGCAGCGCCCGGCCGCCGCCGTCGACGCCACGGCGGCGGCGGCCCCCGGGCGGGCACCATCACCGCGTTCCTGCTGCCGTTCCTGTTGCCGTTCGTGCTGTTCTACCTGGTGCCGATCGGCTACGCGATCTGGCAGAGCTTCCAGGTCGTGCGTCGCACCGGCGGCCAGTACGGCACGTCGTACACGACGTTCGGCGGTTTCCAGCAGTACGCGCAGGCGTTCCAGAACAGCGAGTTCTGGGCCAGTATCGGGCGCATCGGGCTGTTCGGGATCGTACAGGTCCCGGTGATGCTGTTCTTCGCGCTGGTCATGGCGCTGCTGCTGGACTCTCCGCTGCTGAAGTTCAAGTCGTTCTTCCGCGTCGCGGCCTTCATGCCGTACGCCGTGCCCGGCGTCATCGCGGCGATCATGTGGTCGTTCCTCTACTCGCCGCAGCTGAGCCCGGTCGTCGACGTGCTGAAGTCGATCGGCCTGCAGCCGAACTTCCTCGGCCCGGGTGCCGTGCTGTGGTCGACGGCGAACGTGTCCACGTGGCTGTGGACCGGCTACAACATGCTGATCATGTTCTCGGCGCTCCAGTCGATCCCGCAAGAGCTCTACGAGGCGGCCAAGCTGGACGGTGCCAACAACTGGGCGATCGCGTGGCGGATCAAGGTCCCGATCATCGGCCCGTCGATCATCCTCACCACGGTGTTCTCGATCATCGGCACGCTCCAGCTGTACGCGGAACCGGCCGTGCTGCGGCAGATCTCGTCGAACATCTCCAGCACGTTCACGCCGAACATGCTCGCCTACGCGGTGGCGTCCGGAAACAACTACCAGCAGGCGGCGGCGATCTCCGTCGTGCTCGCCGTGATCACCTTCGTGTTGAGCTTCGGGTTCATGCGACTGACCATGAGGAGGGTCGGGCAGTGACCAAGCGGACCGCCACTCGCGAAAGCCCGCTCAGCCGCGGCGCGTCGATGTTCCTGATGTGCGTCCTGGCCGTCTATTTCGTGTTGCCGATCTACTTCCTGATCGTCGCCGCGACGAAGCCGGAGGGCGACCTCGTCTCGACCTTCGGGCTGGCGTTCTCGCACTTCAACCTGTTCCAGAACCTGAGCACCCTGTTCGGCCGCGAGAACGGCATCTTCGCGATGTGGGCGCTGAACAGCGTGCTCTACGCGGTGCTGGGCGCGGGCGTCGGCACGCTGATCTCCGCGCTGTGCGGCTACGCTCTGGCCAAGTTCAAGTTCCGCGGCCGGGAGTTCCTGTTCTCCGTCATCCTCGGCGGTGTCCTCGTGCCCACCACCGCGCTGGCGCTCCCGTTGTTCCTGCTGTTCTCGGCGACCGGGTTGGTCAACACCTATCTCGCGGTGTTCCTGCCCAGCATCGTCAGCCCGTTCGGCGTGTACCTGGCCCGCATCTTCGCCGCTGCCGCCGTACCCGAGGAACTCCTCGAATCCGCGCGATTGGACGGAGCGGGTGAGTTCCGCACGTTCTTCTCGGTGTCGTTCCGGTTGATGACGCCGTCGCTGGTGACCATCTTCCTGTTCCAGTTCGTCAACATCTGGAACAACTTCTTCCTGCCGATGGTGATGCTGCAGAAGGAGTCACTCTTCCCGATCACGCTCGGCCTCTACGAGTGGAACGGCCAGACCGCCCGGGTCCCGCTCCTGCAGGAGTCGGTGATCACCGGTTCACTGGTGTCGATCCTGCCGGTGATCGTCGTGTTCATCGTGCTCCAGCGGTTCTGGCGCACCGGCCTCGCCTCCGGCGCCCTCAAATAACTTCCCGTCCACCGCACTGCCTATCCACGACTGTCTATCCACGCTCCCTGCGACAGAAGGTCCGTCTGCCATGCAGAAATCCGCCGTCTTCGTGCCCCATTTCCATTGGGACCGGGAATGGTACGAGCCCTTCCAGGTGTTCCGGCACCGGCTGGTCACCGCTTTCGAGACCGTGCTGGAGACGGCCGAGGCGAATCACGATTTCCGGTTCACCGCCGACGGGCAGCTGGCCGTGATCGAGGATTATCTGGAAATGCGCCCGGAGCACCGCGACCGGGTCGCGGCCCTGGTCGCCGGTGGGCAGCTCGCCATCGGACCGTGGCTGATCCTGCTCGACGAATTCCTCTGCTCCGGCGAGACGATCGTGCGCAACCTGCGGATGGGTTGGGCGGCCGCGGCGAAACTCGGCGGCGCGATGCCGGTCGGCTACCTGCCGGACATGTTCGGCCATGTCGCGCAGATGCCGCAGATCCTGGCGCGGGCCGGGATCGAGCACGCGGCGCTGTGGCGCGGCGTGCCCGGTTTCGTCGGCGGTCACGCGTTCCGCTGGCGCGCTCCGGACGGCTCCGAGGTGCGCACCGAATTCCTCTTCGACGGCTACGACAACGGCCTGGACGTGCTGCTGGTGCCCGATCAGATCGGGCGCGCACTCGGTGAGTACGCCGAGATGACGGCCGAGCGGTGGGGTGACGATCCGGTGCTCGCGATGGCGGGCACCGACCACGCCGCGCCCGATCCGGGACTCGCCGGCCGGCTGCGGCGCGTGTCCGGCGCCGAGCGCGCGATCACCATCGCGACACTGGACGAGTACATCCGAGAACACGTGCGTGACGACGTGTCCGACGTCGTCACCGGCGAACTGCGCAGCCACGTGCGCGGCAACATTCTCCCGGGCGTGCTGTCCGTTCGGCTTCGCCTCAAGCAGCGGATGGCCGTCGCCGAGCGCACCATCGACCATGCCGAGCGGATGAACGCGTTGTGGTCCGGCAGGGACGAGTCACGGTTCCTGTCGCTGGCCTGGCACAAGATCATCGAGTCGACCGCGCACGACTCGGTCGTCGGCTCCGGCACCGACGAAACCGTCGATCAGGTCGAGGCGCGGCTCGCCGAAGCCGCGCACATCGCCCGCGCGGTTCGGGACGCGGCGCTGGCCGAGCGAGCCGCGCTGGTGCCCGGCGACGGCTACCTGGTCGCCAACCCATTGACGTTCCCGCGCGCGGCCCTGGTCGAAGTGGACGTCACGGCCCCGCCGGAGGGAACCGCTCTGGTCGCGACCACCGCGGACGGCGCGACGCGGCCCGTGCAGTTGACCTCCATCGCGCCGACCGTGCTCAGCGACGAGCGCATGGACGCCTCGCAACTGGAACGCGTGCTACGCCGGATTCACCGCCGTGAACTCTTCGGCCGGCTTATCGATCGCTACGAGCTGACTCCGGGATCGCTCGTCTTCCATCTCGCCGAGGTGCCCACC
>NZ_DASZKT010000271.1:0-16258 GCF_035552695.1 Actinospica sp. | reverse complement strand
TGACACCAGAAGACGCGGCGCTGACCGCGATCGTCAAACCGATACCGAGCGCCAGGCCGAGCGCGATGACAAGGGCTTGGCGACTGCGCCTGCGCAGCTCCCGGCCCAGATAGGTGAAGAACATCTCTATGGCCCCTGATGTCTTGGTCGAGGACGTGATGACGGCGCGCAGGTGTGTTTTCGCGCCGTTCTCGTACGAGCAAGAAATCTGGGGTGACGGTCTAGGCCGGGGGTGAGCCGTGGATGAAAACGCTCTTAGTCACTGTTCCATGACTGCATTCTTGGATTGTTCTCATCCGCCCACGGTGAATTGGTCGCCGGCCAGCCGGGCGTGCAGGTGGGAGTCATAGCGCCGGCCGTCGTATGCGAGGAAGGACCCGCGCATCGTGCCCTCGAGCCGGAATCCGGCCTTCTCGGCGACGCGGCAGGATCCCGCGTTCTCCACCGCGTGGTCCAGGGAGATGCGGTGCAGGCCGAGCCCGCCGGTGTCGATCGGGGAGAAGGCCCAGCGGCAGAGGACGTCGAGGGCCTGCGGCGCGATGCCCTGGCCGCGGGCCTCTGGGGCGGTCCAGTAGGAGGCGAGCGCCTGTTCGGGGAGGCGGTTGATGTCGCGGATGCCGACCGTGCCGAGCAGCGTGCCGGTGGTCGCGTCGGCGACGGTGAAATGGGCGGCGGCGCCGGAGGCCCAGCCCTGCTCGCGCACCCGCAGCCACATCGTGGCGCGCAGCGCCTCGGGGGCGCGGACGATGGCGGCTCCGGTGTTCCAGCGGATGATGCCGGGGTCGTGCAGCGCGGCCGCGACGGCGGGCTCGTCGGTGGCGTCCATGGGGCGCAGGTAGAGGCGGCCCGCACTGAGGTGGACGGGTTCCAGGAGCTTGCGCGTGGCGGTCACGCCTCTTTCTATCAAAGGGGCGGGGCGCGGGCGAAGGCGGAATCTCATCCGGTACCGCGCGACTCGATCCACCGCACGATCGGCTCGATGTCGACGTCCGCGCTCGTGTCGACGCGGAGCACCGGGCCGACGGAGAACGGTTCGACGCCGGACCAGTCGCGGTCGTAGTCGGCCGGATCAGGCGTGTCGCCGTGGATCGGGTGCCGCAGGCCGTCCCGCGCGCGCCGCACGAAGCGGTCCCTGGCCACCGCGGGCGAGACCTCGCAGAGCACGGTCATCGCGCGGTCGATCCCGGCCCGCTTGAGCCCGGCCTCGACGAAGTGCGCCCGGTCGCGCGGCCACCAGGACTCGAGAATCGCGCCCCCGGCGGCCTCGGCGGCCAGCGCCCACATGGTCTCGGAGGCGGCCGCGCCGTGCGCGTTGCTCCACTCGCGCCGCGCCCGGCCTTCCTGCGGGGCTATCCCGAACACGTCGGAATACGCCTCCTTGATGATGTCCTTGCTGATCAGCGGCAGGCTCATCCGCCGGGAGAGCGACCGGGCCAGGGTGGTCTTCCCGGCGCCGGGCAATCCGTTGACGAAGACCATGGGTCGTCGCGCGTTATTCACGACCCTTATCTATCGGCTCGCCGGGCGCACGGCAAGAGACGTCCGGGGCGGCTGACGGACTGTCAGCCGCCCCGGCAGGGGCCCGGCTCGCCGCTAGCTCAGCCGGGTGCGCGCGTAGTGCGCGATGGCGTCCCGGTAGTACGCGGCGAGACCGACCGCGATCTTGTCGTAGGTGGCGGTGAAGCGCTCGTCGTCCACGTACATCCGGCCGACGCACGTGTACGCCTGCGCGTTCGGCGTCCACCAACGGCAGAGCCCGACGTAGTGCTCGTGCACCGCCTCCTGCACCGCCTCGTCGTCCACCGGCGTGGCCGCGGCCATGAGCTCGGCCATCCTGATCATATTGGCGGTGGTCTCCCGCTGGATGCGCTCCATGTCCTCGGCGGTCATCGCCGCGGCGCGGCGTTGCGATTCCGCGAACTCCTCGGGCCAGCGCCGACGCGCCTCGTCGTCGTACTGCGAGCTGTCGAAGCCCTCGAACAGGTTCTCCGGCCGGTTGATCCGCACGGCTTCTCCTTCGTCGTGTCCTGGTTGCTCGAGTTCCCGGATGGTGCGGGCGACGGTCGCGGCGAGCGTGCCGAGCCGGTCGCGCTCGCCGAGCAGCCGCTTGTGGTGCTCGCGCAGCGCCTGGACGCGGTCGGTCTGCTCGTCGAGGATCCGGCCGATCTCCGGCAGGCCGACGCCGAGCTCGCGCAGCACGCGGATCTGCTGCAGCCGCAGCAGCTCTTCCTGCCCGTAGTACCGGTAGCCGTTCGCGCCGACGAAGGCCGGACTCAGCAGGCCGATGTCGTCGTAGTGGCGCAGCGTGCGCGAGGTGAGCCCGGACATCCTCGCCACCTCGGCGATCGACCAGTCCATCTCCGCGCTCCCTTCCGGACGCCGCCCTCTCGGGACTCGTGAAGCCGCAGGCCGCGGCCTCGTTGACGAAGGTACGAGTTGACGTTACGGCAAGGTCAAGCCCTGCCGACGGATCCTGTGTTAGGGTTCCGGCCATGGCCGCCCGCTTCGCGATGATGATGCGAATGATGCCCCGCTCCCCGGAGGCTCTTCGCTAGCGAAGCCGTGCGCGCGTAACGCGTGACCCCTCCGGACTCCGGAGGGGTTTTTTGTTTTCCCCAGGATTCTCTCCGCCAGAAAGAGACTCTCCATGTCGAATCCGCCCGTGATCTCGCTCACCGACTGTACCGATCCGAACGCCGTGGCCAGGCAGACAGCCCGGCTGGCCGCGCTCTTCGGCAGTACACCGACTCTTCTCCCGCTGTGCGGCGCGGATCCGGAGGGTACGACCGCGCTGACGCTGCTGGACGTACTGCGCTCGACGGAGCTGCTCGGCGGCGCCGGGGAGCCGACCGTGGTGCTGGTGAACATCGCACCGCGCGACGGGCACTGGCCGAACGGGGTGCCGTTCTGCTACTTCCGCGTCCGCGAGCACCTCGTCATCAGCACACTGAACCCGCGCGTGCTCGCGCCGGTGCGACGCTATCTCGGCGTTGACGCGGTCGAGGTGACCGACGTGCGCGAAGTGCTCGAGGCCGCGGCGGCGGGCTGGGCCGAATTCACCCAGGCGCAGGTGGACGAGATCGCGCGCACCCAGTTCCGCAGCCTCTGGTACGTGCCGCTGCTCGCGCGCTGGCTGGTCGACGGCCGCCCGGTGCCGTCGCGCACCGAACTCATCGCCGAGGGGGCCGGGTCCGCACCGCGGGTCGCGGTCGTGGACAACTTCGGCAACTGCAAGCTGGACGTCCCCGCCGATCAGCTGCCCGGTTACGCGGCGGGCGGCAGCATCCCGGTGCTCGACGGCGAATCCGGCGTGCCGCGCGAGGTGGCCTGCTATCCGCGGCTGGTGGACGTGCCGCGCGGCGAGCCCGGGGTCATCACCGGCAGCTCCGGGTACGGCTTCGCCGAGCTGGTGATCCGCGGCGGATCGGCGGCCCGGCTGTTCGGCCTGCGGGAGGGCGACGCGTTGCTCGCCCGTCGGGTGCAGCCGGAGCCGGCGCTCGTAACGTAGACGTCATCGTCTCACCATTCGAGACAATCGAGAAACCGCTATTATCACTCCGGCCCTCCGACCTGAAAGTACCCTCGTGTCCTCACTTCGCCCCCCGCGCTCGCGCGGCCGCATCGCCGCGATCCTCGGCGCAGCCGCTGCCGTCGCCCTGCTCGCCTCCGCCTGCGCGCCGAAGAGCGACAGCTCCACGTCGACCGCGAGCGGCTCGGCCGCCGCGTCCTGCTCGACCAGCTCGCTCGCGCTCTACAAGTCGGGCCAGCTGACCGTGGCGACCGACTCCCCGGCCTACTCGCCGTGGTTCGACAACAACAACCCGTCGGACGGCAAGGGCTTCGAGAGCGCCGTGGCCTACGCCGTGGCCAAGGAGCTCGGCTTCAGCGCCAGCCAGGTCAAGTGGGTGACGGAGTCCTTCGACAACTCCTACGCGCCGGGCTCGAAGAACTTCGACTTCGACGCGAACGAGATCTCGATCACCCCGACGCGCGCGAAGGCCGTGGACTTCTCCACCGGCTACTACGACGTCACCCAGGGCGTGCTGACGCTCTCGAACTCGAAGTACGCGGGAGCGGCCGCGCTGTCCGCGCTCAAGGGCGCGAAGATCGGCGTGCAGGTGTCGACCACCAGCTACCAGGCCGTCATCAACGAGATCAAGCCGTCGGGCTCGGTGTCCGTGTACAACACCACCGACGACGAGGTCAACGCGCTGAAGAACGGTCAGGTGGACGCGATCGTCACCGACATGCCGACCGTCTTCTACCTGGCCAGCGCCGAGCTGACCAACGGCAAGATCGTCGGTCAGTTCAGCTACGACGGCGGCAGTCCCGAGCAGTTCGGCCTGCTCCTGCAGAAGGGCAGCAAGCTGACGAGCTGCGTGGACCAGGCCCTCGCCAAGCTGAAGTCGAACGGCGAGCTGGCCTCGATCACCAAGCAGTGGCTCTCGGACGCGGCTGACGCGCCCGAGCTCACGCAGTGACGGACTCGATGACCGACACGACGATGACCGACGGCGACGGCTACACGCCGAGCGCCATCCGGCTCGACCGGGAGCGCTACCGCACGGGACGCCGGCGGCGGGACGGTCTGATCGCCGCCGGGTGCACCGTCGGCTTCCTCGTGCTGGTCTGCGTGGGCCTGGTGTCCTCGCCGGGCTGGAGCCGGGTGCACGAGTACTTCCTCAACGGCGCCGAGTTCCGGCGCTATTTCGGGAAGATCCTGGACGGCTTCTGGCTCAATGTGCAGATGTTCGCGCTCTGTGAGATCGCCATCCTGGTCCTCGGTCTGGCGCTCGCGCTGGTCCGCACGACGAAGGCGCCGGGTCTGGCTCCGCTGCGGTGGAGCGCGATGCTGTACGTGGACGTGTTCCGCGGCGTGCCGACGCTGCTGCTGGTGTTCCTGGTCGGCTTCGGCCTGCCGGCGCTACAGCTGCAGGGCACGCCGTCCTCGCCGGTGGTGCTCGGCTGCATCGCGCTGGTGCTCTCGTACACCGCGTATGTCGGCGAGGTGTTCCGCGCGGGCCTGAACTCGGTGCATCCTGCGCAGCGCAACGCGGCCAGGGCGCTGGGGCTGAGCGAGCGGCAGACGCTGCGGCACGTGATCCTCCCGCAGGCCGTGCGCAACGTGGTGCCGCCGCTGCTCAACGACTTCATCTCGCTGCAGAAGGACACCGCGCTGGTGGCGGTGCTCGGTCCGCTCGAGGCGCTGCGGGTGGCGCAGATCAACGCGGACTACGACTTCAACTACACCCCGTACCTGGCCGCGGCGTTGCTGTTCATCCTGGTGACGATCCCGCTGACCCGGTACGCGGACTGGCTGCAGGCCAAGTCGGTTCAGCGGCAGTGGGCGGAGGGGGCACGATGACGGCATTGCTCCAGATCAAAGACCTGCGGAAGTCCTACGGCGGTCGCGTGGTGCTGCGCTCGATCGACCTGGACGTGGCCGAGCACCAGGTGGTCTGCCTGATCGGCGGCTCCGGCTCGGGCAAGTCGACGCTGCTGCGCTGCGTGGACATGCTCGACACCGTGGACGACGGCACGATCCACCTCGGCGAGACCGAGCTGACGAATCCCCGGCTGAACACGAACGCGGCACGGCGGCGGATCGGCGTGGTCTTCCAGTCCTACAACCTCTTTCCGCACCTGAGCGTGCTGGACAACGTGACGCTGGCCCCGCGCAAGGCGCACAGGGTGCCGCGGCGCGAGGCCCAGCAGTACGCGCTGGAACTGCTGACCCGGCTCGGTTTGGCGGAGAAGGCGCAGGACTACCCGGACCGGCTCTCCGGCGGCCAGCAGCAGCGCGTGGCGATCGCGCGGGCGCTGGCGACGAATCCGGAACTGCTGCTGCTCGACGAGATCACCGCGGCGCTGGACCCGGAGCTCGTCGGCGAGGTGCTGGACGTGGTCAGCGACCTGAAGCAGCGCGGCATGACGATCCTGATGGCCACGCACGAGATGGGCTTCGCACGGCACGCGGCGGACCAGGTGTGCTTCCTGGAGGACGGGGTGATCCGCGAGCGGGGCAGCGCCCAGCAGGTGCTCGGCGACCCGCGGCACGCCTCCACCCAGCGCTTCCTGTCCCGGGTGCTCGAACACCGCTGAGGTTCCAGCCGCCCGACTAGCGCAGCGGCACGACCTGGCGCAGCCGCGCGTCCTGCGGGATCACCCCGAAGCGGCGCACGAACGTGTCCCTGGCCTGGTTGAACTCGACGTTGCCGAGCACCTTCGGCAGCCACCAGCTGCGCCCCGGCCAGCGGTCGAAGGCGATCGGCAGGTCCTCGCCGTGCTGGTCGAGCAGGTCGTCCACGCGCGCGGAGCAGACGAACCACTCGCCGCCGGATTTCCAGGCGCGGGCCAGGATGCGCACGCTCTGCCGCGGCGCCTCGATCGTCATGAATTCGAGCGACTCGAACTGGTGCACGTGGTCGGCCGGGCCCTGATGCCACAGCAGGTCGAACTGGTCGAGCACGAATCCGGCGAGCGGCGTGTCCAGCTCGGTGCTGTAGTGCGTGGCGCCGGAGCTGCGCGTGCCCATCGGCATGAAGCCCGCTATCACGGTGTCATCGACCTGATAGACGCTGAAGCTCGGCTGAGCGTTGTACAGCCTGACCTGCACGCGGTCGCTCGGCAGGCCGTGTCGCGCGGCCTGGTCGCGCAGCTCCGTGAGCCATCTGAGGTTCTGTTCGATGCGCGATTCGACATGCGGCTCGGCGATCTCCTCGGTGCGGTTCCTGGAGAACGCAGTCCCCGGATACATCAGCAGGGCCTTGAGGTGGGCGCCGTGGTCGAGCGCGTCGAGCGTGGCCTGCAGGACCGGCCCGCCGACCTGGTCGGGCCCGGCGGCGTCCTCGACCAGCAGCGAGGAGCAGGTGTCGAAGATCCGCACCTCCCGGCCGGCCACGCCGATCAGGCTGGTCAGGTGCACGGCGGGCAGGCCCTGGAAGGCGCGAAGCCGCCCCTCCGCCTGCTCGGCGCGGTCGTCCTTGACCACGCGGTAGAACCGGCGGTCGGCGCGGCGCACCGAGCGGGGGTAGCGGTCCTGGAGCGCGTCGAGCAGCCAGTTGTACACGTTCGTGCCGAAGGTGACCGGCACGGCGCGGTACACGGTGCTCGAGTCGTCGCCGAGCAGGAAGCGCGGCTCGTTCTGGTACTCGTAGACCCGGTCGATGCGGCTGGAGACCAGGTAGAGGACGCTCTCGTGCTCGATGTGCCGCATCAGCATCGGCACGTCGCCGGGCTGCTCGGCGAAGCGCACCTTGATCAGCTCGTCGAGGCCGCGCGCCGACTCCCAGAGCGTGTTGAAGCCGGTCAGCAGGTGCCGGCCGAGCTCGGTCTCCGCGCGCACCTCGACCTGCGGGGCGTCGTCCACGAGCAGGCTGTGCGGCACGATCGTGTACAGCAGCGAGGAGTCGGCGCCGTAGAGGATGAACGGGACCGGCGAGGAGTAGACCCGCAGCTCGACCCGAGAGCCGAGCTCGCCGAGCTCCCGCTGGATCCGCTGCAGCTGGGTGATCGTGCGGTTGATCATCCGGTCGAGGTCGAAGTCCGGGTGCCGGTCGCGCAGCTGGGCGTCGCGGGCCCGGGAGGCGTCGGACGAGGGGTTCATCAGCAGCACCTTGACGAAGGCGCCGTTCTCCGTCGCGCTCCGGACCGCCTCGAGCAGCCGGTTGTCCTCCTCGGCGTCCTCGCGGATCATCCTGCTCGCGGTGTCCAGGATCCGGACCACGTCGGTGGACGCGGCCACCCGCGCCGTGAACCGGGTGGAGCTCATGAACGGATGGGCCCTGATGCCGATCGCCGCGCTGCGGATGATCGGATCGACCAGGAACAGGATGGTGAGGCCGCCGAGCATGTCGCACGCGGCGTTGAGCAGGAAGTTCGGCACGTAGCCGTTCCCGAAGCCGGCCAGCGCGGCGAGCCCGGCGAGGACGGCGACCAGGCCGCCGAGCACGATGAACGCCAGCAGCTTCGGCCGCTTGCCCCACCATGTGATCACTGATCCACCTCCCCTCGCCGTCATTGCAGCATGCGTACGCATACTGCGACAAGGCCTGATGGCGGATCAGCCGCGTCCACGAACGCCGTAATGCCCGCATCCGCGAAGCTTTCCCGGGTAGGCACGTGACCATGAATCAGCAACCCGGCCCGCGGGCGGTGAGTCCCGGACTCCGCCGGGTGGCGGACTACGCGTGGCGGCTGCTGATCCTGGGCGCGGCGGTGTACGTGCTCTTCCGCGTGCTGGTGCGCTTCGAGCTGGTGTTCATCGCCCTGTTCATCGCGCTGATCCTGACCTCGCTGCTGTGGCCGCCGGTGCGGGTGCTGTCCAACTCGATGCCGCGGCCGCTCGCGCTGCTGGTCACCGGGCTCGGCAGCCTGGCGCTGCTCGGCGGTCTCGGCTGGCTGGTGGCCGACTCGGTGTCGAACGAGTCGAGCAGCCTGGCCAGCGAGTTCCGCGGCGGCGTGGACCGGATCCGAAGCTGGCTGCAGGGCGCGCCGTTCCACGTCAATCCGAGCACGCTGACCAACCTGCAGAGCAAGCTGACGACCTGGCTCTCGGACCATCGCTCGACCCTGATCAACCAGGCGCTGAGCGAGGCCAGCCGGATCGTGGACATCGTGACCGTGCTGGCGCTCTCGGTGTTCTGCGCGCTGTTCTTCACCAGCTCCGGCGACCGGATGTGGTCGTGGTTCCAGCAGCAGCTGCCGCTGAGCTCGCGGGAGACGTGGTCGCGCTGCGGACGCACGGCCTGGCATACCTTCGCCGGGTACACGCGCGGGATCGTGCTGGTCGCGGGCGCCAACGCGGTGATGGTCGGCGTCGCGCTCAAGGTGCTGCGCGTGCCGCTCGTGCTGCCGCTCACGCTGCTGGAGTTCGTCGCGAGTTTCATCCCGCTGATCGGCTCGCCGATCGCGCTGGCCGTGGCGACGGTCGTCGCACTGGCCAGCCGGGGCGTGACCACAGCCGTGATCGTGCTGGTGCTGATCGTGGTGATCGGGCAGATCGAGGGCCACCTGCTGCAGCCGTTCGTGATGGGTTGGGCCGTACGGCTGCACCCGGTGGTCGTGGCGGTGTGCGTCATCGCCGGGACCTCGCTCGCGGGCCTGGCCGGGGCGGTGGTCGCGGTGCCGCTGGCCTCGATCGGCTGGGCGGTGTGGCGGGCGCTGCGCGAAATGCGTGAGCCGGGCTTTGAGAGTAGCCCGCACGGGTGAACCGCCCTCGCGCCCACCGCGTGGCGAAGGTCCAATGGTGAGGACGAAAGGAGCTATTTCATGGGTGTCCGCGTAGCAGTGATCTATTACAGCGCGACCGGCAACGTCCACGCCCTCGCGTCGGCGATGGCGGAGGGCGCGGCCAAGCGCGATGCGGAGGTGCGCCTGCGCCGCGTGCACGAGCTCGCGCCCGACACGGCGATCGACTCCAACCCGGCCTGGCGCGCGCACGTGGACGCGACCAAGGAGTCCGTGCCCGAGGCGACGCTCGACGACCTGGAGTGGGCCAACGCGTACGCCTTCGGCACGCCGACCCGCTTCGGCAACGTGACCTCGCAGCTCAAGCAGTTCCTCGACCTGGCCGGCGGACTGTGGCAGGCCGGCAAGCTGCAGGACAAGCCGGTGACGAGCTTCACCTCGTCGGCGAACAAGCACGGCGGCCAGGAGTCGACGATCCTGTCGCTCAACAACGTCTTCTACCACTGGGGCTGCCTGATCGTCCCGCTCGGCTACACCGACCCGCTGCTCTACGCCTCGGGCGGCAACCCCTACGGCGTCAGCTGGCCCTCGGGCGGCGGCGAGGGCCCCGACGAGGCTACCCTCGAGGCAGCGCGCTACCAGGGCCGTCGCCTCGTCGACATCGCAGCCAGGTTCAACGGCGCGTAGCAGGGTCGCGCCCCGGCGCGGCCGAACGGCTATCCCGAGGAGGTCGAGGACATGGCGGACACGAACGCGAACATCCACCGCCGCATCAACGAACTGATCGACGAGGAGCACCGCCTGCGCGGCGACGAGGCACTCGACGTGCCCGACGCCGACCGCCGTCGCCGCCTCGCCGAGCTCGAGATGCAGCTCGACCAGGCCTGGGACCTGCTGCGCCAGCGCCAGGCCCGCCGCGAGTGGGACCAGGATCCCGAGCGTGCCAGGGAACGGCCGACCCGCGTGGTGGAGAACTACGAGAGCTGAGTCCCGTTCTCTCGTCCGGCGGCCCGGCGGCTCTCAGGAGTCCGCCGGGCGCCGCGTGACGCGGCGTTGGATCTCCGACCAGAGCGCCGGATCCGCGACGGCGACCTCGATCACGACGTAGCAGGCGCGCTCGCAGAGGGTGACGACTTCCTCCTGCGGCATCTGGGGGTCGTCGAGCCAGGTGAGCAGCACCTCCTCGACGAACGCGAGCCAGCCGGCGATGCTCGCGCGCACCGGCTGGGTCGCCGGAACACCGGCGGAGCCGAGGCCGTCGATCAGCCATTCACCGAAGACCGCGCGCAGCGAGCTGTGCAGGTTGCGCAGTTCGCGATTGGCGCTGGCGAAGCGGACGACGGCGAGATAGCGGCTCGGGTTCCGGTGCACGTAATCGGTGAACCGTTCCAGCGCCATGTGCAGCTGTTCCATCGGGCTGAGCGCGGGATCCGGCGCGACCTGCTTGAGCAGCTCGCGCGCGGCGGCCTGGAGCACGGCGTGCCGGAAGCGGCGCTGCGAGCCGAAGTAGTGGAACAGCAGCCCCGGCGAGACCCCCACGTGCTTGGCCACGGCCTCCACCGAGATCTCGTCGATCGTCTCGGTGTCCAGCAGCTCGCGCGCCGTGTCGAGGATCTGCCGGCGGCGCTCGCTCGGGGCCAGGCGGCGCGAGGCCGCACGGGCGGTGACGTGGGCGGTCGCGCTGGCGGACGTCGGGGCGGCCGGGGCCGGGGTGTCGGGCACGAGTCGATTCTATTGACTTCTCCGGGCGGCGGGCTACTGTTGAGTAATAATCAATAGCAGCCGCCGCACCAGCCCTCAAAGGGGAGGATCACGTGCACGCCGAGCCCGACCGACTCGTCCTGCAACCGCGGGACGTGCAGTTCGACTGGTCCGGACTGCCGCTGCGCTGGATCCCGGGCGAACCGGTGGCCAGCCACGTCATCAACGTTCTGCATCTGCTGCTGCCGGAGGGTGAGCGCTGGTTCGTGCAGACGTTCCGGCAGGCGCTGCCGCTGATCCGGGACGAGGAGCTGCGCGAGGACGTGCTCGGCTTCATCGGCCAGGAGGCCATCCACGCCGAGGCGCATCAGGGCGTGCTCGACTACTTCACCGCGCAGGGCCTCGATCCCGGGCCGTACGTGCGGCACATGGAGTGGCTCTTCCGGCGGATCCTCGGCGATCGCCCTGGCTTGTCCCCCACCGTGGCACGCCGGCATCTGGTCGAGCGCATCGCCATCGTCGCGGCCATCGAGCACTTCACCGCGTTCCTCGGTGACTGGATCCTCAACGCGCCGGACCTCGACCGGGCCGGAGCGCACCCGGTGATGCTCGACCTGCTGCGTTGGCACGGTGCGGAGGAGGTCGAGCATCGAAGCGTCGCCTATGACCTGCTGCAGCACCTCGATCCGGGCTACCCGCGCCGGGTGCGCGCCATGGCGGTGGCCGGCCCGGTCCTCGTCTACCTGTGGGCGCGCGGCGCGAGGTACCTGGTCTCCCGCGATCCGGAGCTCGGGCCCGGGGCCAGGGCGAGTTGGCGGATGGTCGCGGCCGACGGTCGGCGCGGGCTGCTGCCTTCGCCCGTCCGCGCGCTGCGCTCCGGGCTGCGCTACCTGCGCCGTGACTACCATCCGACGCAGGAGGGCTCGACCCGGCAGGCCGTCGCGTACCTCGGCTCCTCGCCCGCCGCTCGCGCCGCGGCGCACTGAGAGGACTTCGATGCCCAGACCAGCTCCGACGTCTCCGCCGCCGGATCTCTACGGCCGCGGCCCGGACCGATTCCTGCGCGGCTTCACCGCCTTCAACAACTTGTATCTCAACGTGCTCGGTCGCGTTCCGTGGTCCGGTGAGGCCAGGCGCACCGGATTCACCAACACTGCGTGGCGGAAGATGCGCGTCGTCGAACGCGAAGACGCTGCGGACGACGCCGTCACTTTCCACTTCGCCGCGCCGGACGGTCGCGTGCTCGAACACTGGTGGCCCGGCGCGCACCTGCGGATCGAGCTGCCTTCGGGCCTCGTCCGCCACTACTCGCTCTGCGGCGATCCCGCGCGGCGCGATACGTACACGATCACCGTGCGTCGGATCCCCGGCGGCGCGGGCTCGGTCGAGCTGCACGACGCGGTTCGGCAGGGATCGATGATCCGGGTGATGAAGCCGCGCAACGCTTTCCCGTTCGCGGCCGAGCGCACGGTGCTGTTCCTGGCCGGAGGAATCGGCATCACCCCGATCCTGCCGATGGTGCGCGAGGCGGCCGCCCGACGGCTCGACTGGCGTTTGGTCTACGCGGGCCGAAGTCGCGCCGCCATGCCGTTCCTCGACGTGCTCAAGGATCTTGGCGGCGATCGCGTCCAGATCCTCGCCGACGACGAGACCGGGCGCGTCCCCGACGGCTCTGAGCTGGTCGGTGCGGGCGCGCGTGGTTCGGCCGTGTACTGCTGCGGTCCGGCGCCGATGCTCGCCGCGGCGCGTACCGCGGCCCAGGCCGTCGGGCCCGATGCGGTCAGTGCGTTCCACTTCGAACGCTTCACCCCGCCGCCGATCGTCGACGGCCGTGCCTTCGAGCTCGAACTCGCGCGCAGCGGCGTCGTGCTGCCCGTGCCCGCCGACCGTTCCGCGCTCGATGTCCTGCGCGAGCACGATCCGGCGGGCACACCGTACTCGTGCCGACAGGGTTTCTGCGGGGTCTGCAAGCAGAGCGTGACCACTGGACGCGTGGAGCACCGCGACCTGCGGCTGACCGACGACGAGCGGGCCGCGGGCGAGATGCTGGTATGCGTGTCCCGAGCGCCGGAAGGCGAGAGACTGGTGATCGACCGATGAGCAGCATCGCTCCTGTTCAGGCCGCTCCGGCGCGCGGGACGTTCCCCTACACGGACGCCGACCTCGAACGATTCCGCGAACTCCAGCAGCTGGCATACGAGTGCGCCGGACGCGTGGCCGACTGGCTCGAACCGGGCGTCACCGAACGGCAGGCGGCCACCCGGCTGCGCCGCGAGCTGGTGCGCTCGGGCGTCTCAGACTTCTTCCACGTGCCGTTCGCATGGTTCGGCGACCGCACCGCCTTCCGGAACTTCCGCACGCCGCTGCAGTTCTTCCCCACGAATCGACCTTTGGCCGAGGGGATGCCCTACGTCCTCGACTGCGCGCCGGTCCGCGACGGATACACCGCGGACATCGGGTTCGCGGGAAAGCTGGGCGAGAATCCGTTGTGGGACCGAATCTCCCAGGACCTGCGCGAATACCGCGAGCTGATTCTGCGTGAGGTGCGAGAGCGACGTGCGCTGTCGGAGATCTACGCGTCCGTCGACACGCTGATCGCCCGGCACGGCTTCGACAACCGGCATCGCGTCTATCCGGGCCGGGTGATCGGTCATCAGGTCACGAAGGTGACCTCGCGAGGACCGGCCGGGGTGACAGTGTTCGGATTCGGTGTCCGGACGCTGCAGACCCTCGGCCGTGAGCTGATCGGCGAGCGCAGGCACGGCCGCTCCCCGCTGTGGGCCGACGGACGAGCCTCCCGGCATGCGCCGACCCCGGGGCTGTGGGCCGTCGAGCCGCACGTGGCCCTGCGCGATGTCGGCTTGAAGTTCGAGGAACTGCTGGTCGTGACCGAAGACGACGCGTTCTGGCTCGACGACAACCTCCCGCACGTCCGTCGCTGGACGCACTCCTCCGAGAACGAGGTGCCCGCCGATGAGCACTGAGCCCGAGCGGTCGCTCGTCCCGCGGCCCGAATACGCGGTCCGTCGGCGCACCGTCACGTCCGGAGGCGTCGACCTCGCCGTCTTCGAACTCGGTGATCCGACCGCGCCGCCGGTACTGCTCGTGCACGGCTACCCGGACACCCACCGCGTCTGGGACGCGGTCGCCGAGGATCTGGCCGCGGACCACCACGTGATCCGCTACGACGTACGCGGCGCCGGCGCCTCCGGACACCCGAACCGGCTTCGCGGCTACCGAATGGACCAGCTCGCCGACGACCTGTTCGCGGTGGCCGACGCAGTGCGCCCGGACCAGGCCGTGCACCTGGCCGCGCACGACTGGGGATCGATCCAGGCGTGGCAGGCCGCCACCGACGCCCGGGCCACCGGCCGGATCGCCTCGTTCACCACCATGTCAGGCCCCTGTCTTGACCATGTGGGCCACTGGTTCCGGCGCCGATTCACCCACCCCACGCCGCGGAACGTGGCGCAGCTGATCGGCCAGCAACTCAAGTCCTGGTACATCGGTGTCTTCCACGTCCCGTTGCTCGCGCCCGCCGCGTGGCGGCTCGTGCTGTCCGACCGGTGGGGCGAGATCCTGCGCCGGACCGAGGACGTACAGCCCCGACCCGGCCACCCCGCGACGACGCTGCGCACCGACGCCGTGCGCGGCATCGGCCTCTACCGCGCCAACATGCTGCCCCGCCTGATCCACCCGACCGAACGTTTCGCCCGCATCCCGGTGCAGCTGATCACGCTCACCCGAGACCGCTTCGTCAGCCCCGCGCTCGCCGGTGCCGACCTGGACCGCTGGGTACCCGACCTGCGCCGCCGCGAGATCACCGCCGGCCACTGGTCCGCACTGTCCGAGAAGGGACCCACCGTGGCCCGGATGATCCGCAGCTTCTCCGCACACGTCGACGGCACCGACGCAGACCTCGAAGACGCCGGAGACACTGGAACCGCCGAAGCCGCCGGAGCCACCGGAGCCGCCGACACGTCGAAGGATTCCGCCCGCGAATCCAAGCCCTTCACCGGAAGGCTCGCCGTCGTCACGGGAGCGGGCAGCGGCATCGGCCGCGCGACCGCACTGGCCTTCGCCGAACGCGGCGCACGCGTCGTGGTCTGCGACATCGACCTCGAAGCCGCGCAGCGTACGGCCGAACTCGCCGGGCTACTCGGCCCGGCCGCACACGCCTACCGCGTCGACGTCACCGACGGCGCCGCCGTGGACGCCTTCGCGGCGGAGGTCGCGCAGGCGCACGGCGTGCCGCACATCGTGGTCAACAACGCCGGCGTCGGCCACCACGGCACCTTCCTGGCGACCACGGACAAGGACTGGCAGCGCGTGCTCGACGTCAACCTGTGGGGCGTGATCCACGGATGCCGCGCCTTCGGCACCCTGATGTCCGAACAGGGCCAAGGCGGCAGCATCGTCAACCTCGCCTCGGCCGCGGCGTATCTGCCCTCGAAGGTGCTCGCCGCGTACGCCACCAGCAAGGCCGCCGTCGCCATGCTCTCCGACTGCCTACGCGCCGAACTCGCCCCGCACGGCATCGGCGTAAGCGTGATCTGCCCCGGCATCGTCAACACCAACATCACCCGCACCACCACGTTCTCGGGCACCTCTCCGGACGAACAGGAAGCCCGCCGCCGCCACGCCGCGAGCCTCTACGCCCGCCGCAACTACCCGCCGGAAAAGGTCGCCGATCACATCGTCGACGCCGTCCTGCGCAACCGCCCCATGGTCCCCGTCACCGCCGAAGCCAAGATCGCCCGCGCCCTCGGCCGCCTGGCCCCCGGCCTCCTCCGCGCCGCCGCCAAGCTCAACCTCGGCTGAAAGCCGCAGCTCGTCCACGGAACCCAGGCGCGGAAGTCGCCGTAGGCTCGCGGCGCAGCGACCGAGGTACGAGGGAGCGTAGCCGTGAGCCGTAGGCCCTGTAGCGCGCAGCGCGTTATCCGAGGGAGCGCAGCGACCCACATCCTCACTGGCGGGTGGGGATAGCCAGCGCAGCGACCCCACGGCCCGAACGAGGCCCGATGCGAAGCGGAGCGAAGCATTGGGCCGTAGGCAGGGCCGAACGCAAACGCAAGCCGCCGACGCTACGTCAGCCACCATCGACGCCGCGCATCGCCGCAGGCGTCGCGGAGCGAGCTCTGCGAGCGTGCGACGCCGTAGGCCCCTAGCCCGCAGGGCGTTACCCCCGAGGGAGCGCAGCGGACGTAGGGCGCGCGCAGCGCCGAGGGTGGCGGGCGGGCTAAGTATTCGGCCCGAACGTAGGCCCGATGCGAAGCGAGGAACGAGCGAAGCACCGGGCCGTAGGCAGGGCCGAACACCGACCGCAAGGCGCCGAGCAGACCCGGACCCAGCACCCTTCTACCGGCCT
>NZ_DASZKT010000270.1:0-2084 GCF_035552695.1 Actinospica sp. | reverse complement strand
GTGGTGGAGGAGTGGAAGTGGAAAAAGGCCACGAATCCCGGCGTCCCGGTGTGGTCTGACCACGGCATCATCTGCACCGGCGAGACCTACAAGAGCGTTGTGAAGCTCACGTTCTTCAAGGGAGCCTCGGTGGAGGACCCTTCGGGGCTGTTCAACTCAAGCCTCGACGGCAACACCCGGCGCGCCATCGACTTCCACGAGCACGACGAAGTCGATGAGCCGGCGTTTGTGGCCCTCATCCGGGCCGCCGTGAGCGTGAACCGGGGCTGAACTCAGCCCGCCCCTCCTGGGTCGATCGTGGTCGCGGCCAGCAGCGCCTGAATCGCGGCGGCGATCCGTTCGGCCACGACCGACGGAGTGGAGGCGTCGAGTTTCCCGTCCAGGTACAAGAAGGCGAGCCCGTGGACGAGGGCCCAGACCGCGGTCGCGAGCGCGTCGGGGTCGGCGTGCGGGAAGGTTCGCTCGACGATCGCGCGGACGTACTGGGCCAGCGCCGCGGTGGCCGCGACGCGTTCGTCGTTGTCGCGGTCGCAGGGTTCCGCGAACATGATCCGGAACAGGGCGGGTCGCTGCAGCGCGAACTGCACGTAGGCGATCGCGACGCCGACGAGCTGCTCGGGGGTCGACGGCGACGGGTGCGCCGCCACCAGCCGTTCGGCCAGCTCGCGGTAGCCGACGGCCGCGACCGCTGAGACCAGCGCTTCGCGGTCGGCGTAGTGCCGGTAGGGGGCGGCCGGCGACACGCCGGCGCGGCGCGCGACGGCGCGCAGCGAGAGTTCGGTCTCGCCGCTTTCCTGCAGCAGCTCGATCGCCGCGCGAACGAGCGCAGCGGGCAGATCTCCGTGGTGGTAGGTCGGCTTGGGTGACATCGATCACGTAGATGTTGACGGCGTTCACTTCATGTTGGTAATGTGAGCACCGTAAACATTCTATCGCGTTTGAGGCGGGAGCTTTTCAATGTCGACCAGGCTGTTCTCCGAGTTGGTACTGCGATCCGGCGGCACGCTGGAAAACCGGATCGCGAAGGCGGCGATGGAGGAAGGGATGGCGGGCAGCTCGCAGCTTCCGGATGAGCGGCTGGTGTCGCTGTACCGCCGGTGGGGTGCCGGTGGCGCGGGACTTCTGATCACCGGGAACGTGATGGTGCATGCCGAGGCACTGACGGGCCCCGGCGGGGTCGTGCTCGACGAACGGGCGCCGCTGGAGCCGTTCACGCGCTGGGCGCAGGCCGCCAAGGCCGGCGGCGCCGCGGTGTGGATGCAGATCAGCCACCCCGGCCGGCAGGTGCAGGCGGCGATGCCGGGGGTGGTCTGGGCGCCATCGGCGGTCGCGGTCGAGCTCGGGCGTCACAGCAAGCGGTTCGGCCGGCCCGTCGCGATGACCGAGTCCCAGATCCACGCGACCGTCGAGCGGTTCGCGACGAGCGCCGGCCTGGCCGAGCGCGCCGGGTTCGACGGCGTCGAGGTGCACGCCGCGCACGGCTATCTCCTCTCGCAGTTCCTCTCGCCGCTGGTGAACAAGCGCAGCGACGGGTGGGGCGGACCGCTGGAGAACCGGGCGCGGCTGCTGCTCGGTGTCGTCCGCGCCGTCCGCAGGGTCGTGTCCCCGTCGTTCGCGGTTGCCGTCAAGCTGAACTCGGCGGACTTTCAACGCGGCGGATTTGGGGCCGATGACGCGGCCAGGGTGATCGCCATGCTCGAGCCGCTCGGGGTCGACCTCGTCGAGCTCTCCGGCGGCAGCTACGAGAGCCCCGCGATGGCCGGCCGCCCGACGGACACGCGCACGACGGCACGCGAGGCGTACTTCCTGGAGCTCGCCGCCGAGCTCGCCAAGACCAGCCCGCTTCCGCTGATGCTGACGGGCGGGATCACCCGCCGCGAGACGGCTGAGCAGGTGTTGGCCAGCGGGGTTGAGCTGGTCGGCATGGCCACCGCGATCGCGGTCACGCCCGACCTCCCCGATCGCTGGCGCAGCGGCCTGGAGTCGACCGAGCGGCTGAAGCCGGTCACATGGTCGGACAAGACGCTCGCGTCGGCCGCGAGCATGGCGCTTGTCCGCCACCAGATGCGCCGCATCACGCGCGG
>NZ_DASZKT010000269.1:0-39399 GCF_035552695.1 Actinospica sp. | reverse complement strand
TTGCTTGCCATGACGCTCTTCTCCCTCTTGGCCAATCACGGTGCTGACAATTCGACAGTAGCCGTGGTGACTTGAAGCGTCAAGTGCGTATGCCTCAGGAGGAAGCGTCGCGCGTCCTGTGCGCTTGTGCCTTCTAGGTGGCGGTGATCAGAGCGTCAACGGAGTTCGGAGCGATGAACTTGACTCATCAAGCCTTGTGAGGGCGATGGTAAGCGTGCCTCAGTCAAATACTCGTCAGTTGATTTCCGAGGTGTCGATACGCGACACGATGCGGTCGGCGGTCAGGCCCAGGCGCCGCAGCTGTTCCGGCGAGATGGCGTCGATGACGATCGATCGCACGTGGGCCACGTGTCCGGGGGCGGCATCCGCGAGTGTCTTGAAGCCTTCGTCGGTCATGATCGCGTTGGTGAACCGCCCGTCCGACGGATCAGGCTCGCGGCGCACCAGGCCCCGTCCCTCCAGGCGCGTGAACAGGTGCGACAGCCGAGACATCGACGCGTTGGTGACGACGGCGAGCGAGCTCATCCGCATGGTCCAGTCCGGGTTCTTGGAGAGCATTGCCAGTACCTGGTACTCCACGATCCCCAGGTTGGAGTCGCGCCGCAGTTGCTGTTCGATCGACCAGGGAAGCCAGGTCATCAGCCGCACCACGGACAGCCAGGAATCGACCTCCGCGTCAGTCAGCCACTCCGTCGGTGGTGTGTCGTCATCGTGGCGGGATCCATTGGCCATGGCTCCAGAATACTGAATCAAGAAGCCCGTCCCCTCAACCTGTGGAAACCGGGTCCCGCGGGAGCGTGCTCGGCGTCCCGACCGCCGACGATCGCTCGACGTCACGACGCTCCGTGCTGCTCCTGTTCCGCGGAGCCGGTGCGAGCAGCGCCCACTTCCGCACGGCCACCTTCCATAATGATCGACTTCTTCGATGCGTTGCAGAGGCTTGACTTGACCGGCTTCCTGTCATAGACAGTCTCTTCGGAGAGCGCTCTCCGAGGCTCATGCTCCTGGCTTCCGAGCGCGCTTCACCATGATCGACGCGGCGGGACGCTGCGCGCTGAAGGCTGCCTTGCGGCGTCCGCGATGCCCCCCGCCAGCACCAGTCCCGGGCTGGTCGGCCCCCGGCTCACGAGCCGACCGGCCTCGGGGCTGTGCCGGGAAGAAGATCTGGCAACCGAAGGGAAATGCAATGAAGCCTCTCCCGCATCCGAGACCGCCGTCGCCCGCACGCGGGAGACCGCGCACGACTCGGCGCCGACCCACACTCCGCGTGCTGCTCGCGGTACTCGCCCTGTCCGCGCTCTCGATGGCCGCGGTGCCAACGGCGGCGCACGCCGCAGCCGACGCCCCCTTCGGTGGGACCGCGGCCGCGGTGCCGGGCACCGTGCAGGCCGCGAACTACGACACCGGCGGCCAAGGCGTGGCGTACAACGTCACCTCCACCAACGGGACCGCCAACAGCTACCGCTCTGACGGGGTCGACCTCGAGGCGACAGCGGACACGTTGGACACCACCGCGGCAGGCGGCGCGGACGACATGGGCTGGACCACGTCAGGACAGTGGTTCAAGTACACCGTCAACGTGGCCACCGCCGGGACCTACAGCGTCGCATTCCGGCTGTCCTCGCCGTACGGCATCACCGATGCGCTGCACATCGCCAACTCCACCGGTACGAACCTGACCGGTGCGGTCGCCGTGCCGAACACCGGCGGCTATGAGACCTGGACTACGGTGACCGCCAGCGTCACCCTGCCTGCCGGACAGCAGACGCTGACGGTCGATCAGGATTCCAACGGCTTCAACTTCCACTACTTGAGCTTCACCTTGAGCTCGGCCGGCGGAGGTTCGGGTGGGGACCAGCCCTTCGGCGGGACGCCCGCGGCCGTGCCCGGCACGGTGCAGGCGGCCAACTACGACACCGGTGGCCAGGGCGTGGCGTACAACGCGACCTCGACCAACGGCTCGGCCAACAGCTATCGCTCCGACGGCATCGATCTTGAGGCCACCGCGGACACCCAGGACACCACCGCAGCCGGCGGTGCGGACGACATGGGCTGGACCGCGGCAGGTCAATGGTTCAAGTACACGGTCCAAGTCAGTACCGCAGGGACCTACACAGTCAGCTTCCGAGTGGCCGCGCCCGCTGCGGTCACCGACGCGCTGCACATCACCAACTCCTCGGGCACGAACCTGACCGGCGCGGTCGCGGTGCCGAGCACCGGCGGCTATCAGACCTGGACTACGGTCACGGCCACCGTCACTCTGGCGGCCGGACAGCAGACGCTCACCGTCAACCAGGACGCGGCCGGCTGGAATTTCCACTATCTGGCCTTCGCCCAGGGATCGAACAGCGGAGGCGGAACCGGCCCGACCGAGTACTGCGGCTTCCAGGATCTCGCTCTTGATCAGCCGACCACCGCCTCCTCGTCCCAGGACGCCACCGCCTACCCGGCGGCGGACGCGACGGACGGAAACCCGGGCACCCGCTGGTCGAGCGCGGCCACCGACCCGCAGTGGCTCGAGGTCGATCTCGGTGCCCAGCAGCAGATCTGCAGCGTGGGCCTCATGTGGGAGGCCGCGTACGCGTCGGCGTTCCAGATCCAGGTGTCCAATGACAACGCGAACTGGACCACGGTCTACTCCACCACCACGGGTGCCGGTGGGAGTCAGACGTTCAGTATCACCGCGACCGACCGGTACATCCGCATGTACGCCACGGCCCGCGCCACCCAGTGGGGCGACTCGATCTTCGAGTTCGACGTGTACGGCCTGACCACCACCGCGCCGCTCCCCGGCGGCAGTGGCAACGGCGGCAACGGCACCTGCTCCTGGGTCAACTCCACCGCCCCGGTCGCGCAGCGGGTCCAACAGGTGCTCAACACCATGGACCAGTCCGAGGAGTTCACCCTGCTCTCTGGTGACGGCGGCTCGTCCTACATCGGCCAGATCGCGGGCATCCCCAACCTCTGCATCCCGCCGACGAACCTTCAGGACGGCCCGAACGGGGTCGGCGACGGAACCGGCGGAGTCACCGCGTTCCCCGACGGGGAGAACGCCGCCGCGACCTGGAACCCGGCACTGATTCAGCAGGAGGGCGCCGCGATGGGCGCCGAGTTCGCCGGCAAGGGCGTGAACGTGGCGCTCGGCCCGACGACCAACCTGGTGCGCGATCCGCGCTGGGGCCGGACGTACGAGACCTACGGTGAGGATCCGTATCTGGCCGGCCTGATCACCTCGGCCGAGGTCCAGGGCCTGCAGAGCCAGGACGTGATGGCCATGGTCAAGCACGTCGCCGCCTACGACCAGGAGCAGTACCCGAACGGCAACAACAACGAGACGGTCAGCCAGCAGGCACTGGAGGAGCTGTACCTGGCGCCGTTCCAGACCACGGCCGAGCAGTCCGCGCCGGCCTCGATGATGTGCTCCTACGCGGTCGTCAACGGCGCCGCCTCCTGCCAGAACGGCGACATGCAGCTGCAGGGCTTGGATGCGCAGGCGAACTACGGCGGCTTCATCACCTCCGACTGGGGTGCCGACTACAACAACGTCGCCTCCGTCGAAGGGGGCATGGACGTCGGAATGCCGTTCCCCGGTTCGATCGCGAGCGACCTGAGCTCCGCGATCTCGTCCGGTGCGATGAGCCAGTACACGGTGAACGAGGCCGTGGGCCGGATCCTGACCCAGATGTTCGCCTTCGGCATGTTCGACAACGCGCAGACCGGCTCCCTGTCCGCCACCGTCACCAGCGCGGCGCACCAGCAGACCGCGCTGCAGCTCAGTGAGCAGGGCACGGTCATGTTGAAGAACAACGGCCTGCTGCCGCTCAACCCGAACGGCAGCGAGTCCATCGCCGTCATCGGCACCGACGGCGGGGCGGGAGTCGAACTCGCCGGCGGCGGCAGCGGCACGGTCACGAGCTCGAACACGATCTGGCCGATCACCGGCATCCAGAACGCGGCCGGCGCGAACGTCAAGGTCACCTACACCGCGGGCAACGACAACGGCACCACCGACATTCCGCAGGCGGTGGCCGCGGCGAAGGCGGCGACCGACGCGATCATCTACGTCAACCTGCCCGAGGGCGAGGAGACCGACCTCACCACCCTCGATCTGTCCAGCACGGACGAGACGATGATCCAGGACGTGGCCGCGGCAAACCCGAACACCATCGTCGTGCTCAACAGCGGCGGTCCGGTGGTCATGCCGTGGCTCAACAACGTGGCCGGGGTGTTCGAGAACTGGTACGGCGGGCAGGAGACCGGGGCGGCGATGGCCGCGCTGATCTTCGGCACCGCCAACCCGTCCGGCAAGCTGCCGGTCACCTTCCCGAGCAGCCTCAGCCAGGTCCCGGCGCAGACCACCGCGCAGTGGCCGGGCACCTCAACGGGCGTGAGCTTCAGCGAGGGTGTGAACATCGGCTACCGCTGGTACCAGTCGCAGAACATCACCCCCGCCTTCCCGTTCGGCTTCGGCCTCTCCTACACCAAGTTCTCCTTCTCCAACCTCAATGTCGGGGCCTTCAACGCCGACGGGAACGCCACGGTGACCGCGACGGTGACCAACACCGGTTCGGCGGCCGGCGCGGAGGTCGCCCAGATGTACGTCGGCGACCCGGCCGCCAGCCAGGACCCGCCCGAGCAGTTGCGCGGCTTCGACCGGGTCACGCTCAATGCGGGCCAGTCCACCACGGTCTCCTTCCCGTTGAACATCCACGATCTGGCAGCCTGGTCGGGGACGGACAACCAGTGGGAGGCGCAGGCGGGCACGTACTCGATCAAGGTCGGGGACGCGTCGAACAACGTCCCGCTGACCGGCTCGACGAGTCTCTCGCACGAGCTGACGGGCCAGATCGCCGCCGGGGCCTCGGCCGCGGGCATCGCCCCGGCGAACACGGCGGTCAGCGCGAACGTCACGGCGAACTCGGGCGTGCCGGGCGCGGAGACGGTCGGGGTGGTCAACCCCTTCGGCTACAGCAGCCCGAAGGGCGCGGCGATCTCGTTCGCGATGCAGGGCGAGGACTCCAACACCGCGCAGACTCTGACGTACACGGCGACCGGACTGCCGCCCGGCTTCTCGATCGCCGCGAACGGCACCGTCTCCGGCACGGGCACGACGCTCGGGACCTCCACGGTGACCGTGACGGCGACAGACACGGAAGGAGTCACCGGCACAGCCACCTTCGTGTGGTCCGTCGTGCAGTAGGCACCGCCAATCGCTAGCCGCGGCGAGTAAGGAATGCGCCGCGGTGTGGGCCGAGTCCAACGATTCGGCCCACACCGCGGTGCGAGTCCGTCTTCCTGCACAACCTTGCCGATTCCGGAGCGCGAGGGAAGGTACGTCGTCATCGCTTCGAAGCGCGGCGCCGCCGGGCACCCGACGTGGCATCACAACATCAAGGCGCATCCCGAGATCCGGCTGCAGGATGGGACTGTGACCAGGGAATTCGTCGCGCGCGAGGTTGAAGGCGACGAGCGGGCCGAGTGGTGGGAGCGGGCAGTTCGGACGTACCCGCCCTACGCCGAGTACCGGGAGAAGACCGACAGGCGCATCCCGCTGTTGGTGCTCGATCCGAAGTGATGGACGCGCTGTTAGCATGACGCCGTGGTCATGAACAACGATCGTGACCCTGAACTGTCACCGGCAATCGACTTCGGTCTGACGCTCAAGCGCGCACAACACGTGCTCGCGCTACGCATCGACGAGGTCTTACGTCCGTTCGACCTCAACCTGGGCTTGTGGGCCGTGCTGCGCGAGGCCGCACGGCATCCTGGAGCCTCGGCCTCCGAGCTGGCCAGGGCCACTTTCCACACCCCGCAGACGCTCAGCGGACTGCTGCGGCGACTCGAAGAACGCGGACTCGTCGAACGCGGCACCGGACGCGGCCGCATCGTGGACAACCACGTGACCGCCGCGGGCCACCAGGCGCTCGCCACCGTCACTCCGCTGGCCGAAGCCGTCATCGCCGGGGCTCTGGAGGCGGTCGGCCCGGCGGACCGCGCGACCCTCTGCCGATTGTCGGCCGACTTCGCGGGCTCGCTCACCCGCTCGGACGAGACCTGATCGAGGCGCGATCGCGGAGGGCGGCCGTTCCCTCGGCGGTTCCGTTCACACTGAGGTCTTCGATCTGACGCATGGCGCTGGCACACTTGCGGATGTGTATGACTACGACGTGCTGGTTCTCGGCTCCGGGCCCGGAGGTCAGAAGGCTGCGATAGCCACGGCGAAGCTCGGGCGCCGCGCGGCGGTCGTCGAGCGGCGGGACATGGTCGGCGGGGTGTGCATCAACACCGGGACCATCCCGTCCAAGACGCTGCGCGAGGCGGTGCTTTACCTGACCGGCCTCAATCAGCGGGAGATGTACGGGCAGAGCTACCGGGTGAAGGAGAACATCACCATCGCCGACCTGCTCTCCCGGACGCAGCACGTCGTCGGCCGGGAGATCGAGGTGATCCGCAGCCAGCTCTCGCGCAACCGCGTCGCGCTGCTGCCCGGCCTCGGCTCCTTCGTGGACGAGCACACCGTGGAGGTCGCCGACGGCACCGGCCCCGCGAGCCGGGTGACGGCCGACCGGATCGTGATCGCCACCGGCACCACCCCGGCTCGTCCGTCCACCGTGGACTTCGACGGCGCGACGGTCGTGGACTCCGACGGCATCCTCAGCCTCGACCGGGTCCCGCAGAGCATGATCGTGGTCGGCGCGGGCGTCATCGGCATCGAATACGCGTCGATGTTCGCCGCGCTCGGCTGCAAGGTCACCGTCGTAGAGTCCCGGCCGAGGATGCTCGAGTTCTGCGACATCGAGGTGGTCGAGGCGCTGAAGTACCACCTGCGCGACCTCGCCGTGACCTTCCGCTTCGGCGAGACCGTCGCCGCGGTCGAACGGCACCCGCGCGGCGCGCTCGCGGTGCTCGAGAGCGGGAAGAAGATCCCGGCCGAGGTGGTGATGTACTCGGCGGGGCGCCAGGGCATGACCGCGGGCCTGCGCTTGGAGAACGCCGGGCTCGGCGCCGACGCGCGCGGCCGGATCACCGTGGACGAGTACTTCCGCACGAGCGTGCCGCACATCTATGCGGTCGGCGACGTGATCGGCTTCCCCGCGCTCGCCGCGACCTCGATGGAGCAGGGCCGGCTTGCCGCGCACCACGCCTGCGGCGAAACGGTCCAGGGCATCTCACCGCTGCAGCCGATCGGCATCTACACGATCCCGGAGATCAGCTTCCTCGGCCGGACCGAGGACGAGCTGACCGCGGCCCGGATCCCGTTCGAGGTCGGCGTCTCGCGCTACCGCGAACTGGCCCGCGGCCAGATCATCGGGGACTCCTACGGCGTGCTCAAGCTGCTGGTCTCCCCGGAGGACCGCTCGCTGCTCGGCGTCCACGTCTTCGGAACCGGCGCGACGGAGCTGGTGCACATCGGACAGGCCGTGATGGGCTGCGGCGGCACCGTGGACTACCTGGTCGACGCGGTGTTCAACTACCCGACCTTGGCAGAGTCCTACAAGGTCGCCGCGCTCGACGCGATGAACAAGATCCGACAGATCGAATGGCTCAGCGACTGACGACGGATCGAGCCACTATGATCGGCACGGTTGACAGCGTCGCTGGTCAGGTCCGGTGACCGTGCCGGTGCGCGGGCGGGCCCCGGCAGGTTCGAGAGGCAGTGGTGGATGAACGAGGACGTGCTCGGCCTTCCCGTCCTGGACCAGCTCTCCGAGCATGTCAGCGTGCGTCGGATCGGCGAGCTTCCGCTCATCGTGGTCGATCATCCCCGGGTTCGGGCCGCGGTCGCGCCGCAGGGGGCTCATCTGGTGGCGTGGCAGCCCGAGGGTGAGGCGCCGGTGATCTGGCTCAGTGATGCCACCGCGTTCGAGCAGGGCGTGGCGATTCGCGGCGGAGTCCCGATCTGCTGGCCCTGGTTCGGCCCGGCCGGCAAGCCTTCGCACGGGTTCGCCCGGACCAGCACCTTCCAGCTCGACGCCCACAGCGAGGACGAACTGGGGGCGGAGCTGGCCTTCCGGCTGCGCGGCGACGAACACACCAAAGCGCTGTGGCCGCACGAGTTCGAGCTGTTCGTCCACTTCAAGCTGGGTCAGGCCTGCGAGATCAGTCTGCAGGCCCACGGCGATTACCAGAGCACCGGCGCCCTGCACAGCTACTTCAGCGTCGGCGACATCGACGGCGTCGCCGTCTCCGGGCTCGGCGTCCCGTACCTCGACAAGGTCGCCGAGACGGAAGGCCGCCAGGACGGGGCGCTCACGTTCCCCGGCCGGATCGATCGCGTCTACACCGCGCCGGACGGGGTCAGCCGGATCGAGGATCCCGCGCTCAACCGCCGCGTCGAGATCCGTCACCACCACAACAGCGACGTCGTCGCCTGGAACCCCGGCCCGGAGCTGTCGGCGAGCATGGCCGACCTGACCGATGACGGCTACCGGCAGTTCGCCTGCGTTGAGACGGCGCGCGTCAGCACCCCCATGACCAGCACTCCGGACAACCCTGCCACTCTCTCCGCCACCATCACGCTGACCCACTGACGAGGCCTATCGCGGTTGCGGGACGCTGGTGACGACGGCGGCCACGGACGTGGCCCACTCCAGGGCGCGCGGCACCGGAGCGAGATCGCGGTACGGGGCGCTGAAACCGAGCCGGTCGACGACGCCGCCGAAGCCCCGCGGGGGTATGCGGCGGCCGCCCTCCGGTTCGCCCAGGCGCGGCAGCGGAAACAGGGCGGAGTCGATCGGCGCCTAGGAGATCAGGACCTTGAGCCAGTCCGTGCCCCGCGCTCCGGGAACCGGCTCCCGGTCGGGCGGCAGGCTCAACTCGATCAGTTCGCCGTCGGCCACGCACGCGACACCCGGTGCCACCCAGGCGCCCGGGAACAGGTAGGGGTGCATTCTGAATCGGTCGGTCAGGTCCAGCACGACGCAGTGCAGCGGCCGATCGGCGGTGTCGCGCAGTCGTAGGAACACGAATTGGTAGCGGCCGAAGCGCTCCAGCCGCGGCATCATGTCGACCGGGAAGCGCTGGCGCCTGACTTGAAAGAACCTTGGCATGCAACTCTCTGACGGACGCCGGTCCGTCAGAAACCGGCATGCGTCCGCCTCGCACCTCGTTCGGCTACCTCGCGCCTCCCGAAGCCAGGGTGAGGGGATGGTCCTGCTCCACGGAGGACTGCCACGCGGGCGACTACGGCGCGCCGCGCTCCTGGCCGCATCCCTGCAGAGAGCGCGGAAATCCGACCGATCCGACGTTCGAGGAACCGTGGGCGCACGATGCGAGGGGCTACGAGCTCCGGCACAGCCTCACGGGAAACGACGAGTACCTGCGTCTCGCCGCCGAGAGACGCGCTCCGAGCTGGCACCCCTCATCCCCGAGGTCGAGCCGCCCGGCGATCCAGGCGACCGGCCCTATCAGGATCCGCGGTACTGGGCCGCCTTCGCTTACACGGGAGGGTAATCAGGATGCGTAGACGGGCTTTGCTGATCGGCGCGCCGCTGGACGGATTGGCGGGCGTGCGGAACGATATCGACGCGATGGCGGGGGTGCTGGGCAAGCGGGGGTTCGCGGTCGAGCGGTGCGTGGGCGCGGAGGCGACGCGGGCGGGCGTGCTGGCAGCGTACGAGCTGTTGATCGCGGACACTGACGCGGGCGACGCGGTCGTGGTCTACTACAGCGGGCACGGCGGCCTCGCGCGATCCTCCGATGGAGACGAGGTCCTGCAGTTCCTCGCGCCGGTCGACTACTACGCGACGCGGCCTGGCGACTTCCGGGGCATCGCCTCGGCCGAGCTGTCCGCACTGCTGGCGCGGCTTACCGAGCTGACCGCGAACGCCACCGTGATCCTCGACTGCTGCCACGCGGCGCGGATGTCGCGCGATGCGAGCCTGCGGGTCCGGTCGCTGCCCGAACTGGCGTCATACGAGGCTGTGCGCGCGCACGTGGACCGGCTGCGTCAGACAGGGAGGCTCGGCCCCGAACAGCTACGGTCCGCGGGCAATCCGCGTGCGGTTCGGGTCGTCGCGTGCGCGACGGGGGAGTCGGCGTACGAGTACCGGGGGCGGGCGGGACCGCGCATCGGGATGCTGACCGAAGCACTGGTCGAGGCGTTCGCCGAGGCGGGCGACGCGCGGATCACCTGGGCGGCCGTCATGGATCGGGTCAGGCGCCGCGTCCTCGCGCTCGAATCCACGCAGCGGCCCGAGGTCGAGGGCCCGTCCCGCAGGTTCGTGTTCGAGATCGCGGAGGACGACGCGGTCTCGGCGCTGCGGGTCGCCCCGATCGGCGCGGGGCGTGCGCGGATGGAGAACGCCGCGCTGTTCGGGGTCGGGGTGGGGGACGAGTTCGCCGTCGTGTCCGACGCGCCGATCGGACGGTTGACGGTCGACGAGGTCGGGCCGAGATACGCGGAGGGCCCGCTGACGCTCCGCGTGGGCCGCGACGCCGTGCCGATCGGCGCCCGGGCGGTGCGGACCAAGGCATCAGTACCCGAATTCCCGGTCCTCGTGCCCACAGCCGACCTGGGTGAAGCGGTCGACGCGACGCCGACGCTTCGCGTGGCCGGGCCGGAGGAACGCTGGCTGGCCACGGTACTCGTCGGCGCGCACGGAGAACTGACCGTCGCCGACCGGCTCGGCCCGCTGCACAGACCGCGCGCGGCCGGACCCGGCGCGGTCGGCGCCGTGCTCCGTGATCTCAGAGCCCTTGCTCAGGCCTCGGCACTGCGTCAGTCGGCCGTCGTCGCCGGCACTGACTGGAGGCTGGACGCCGAGGTCTCGATCGACTGGGGCACGGTACGGCGTGGCGCGCGGCGTCGGCTGCCCACGTCGGGGGCCGCGGTGCACGTCGGCGAGTACGTCTATATAGAGGTGCGCAACAACGACTCCCGCGAGTTGTTCGTCTCGCTCGTCGACATCGGCGTCTCCGGCCGCATCACGGTGCTGACTCAGCACTCGCCGTCCGGCGCGGCCGTCGTTCCCGGCAGCCGGTTCGTATTCAATGAGCCGCTGGGCTGGCCCGACGGCCTCGACCCGGCCGTGCCGCGTCCGGAGACCGTCCTGGTGCTGGTGAGCGCGAGTCCGCGCGACGTGAGCGTGCTGGAGCAGGAAGGCGTGCGCGACGACCGGCGCCTCGCGGTGGTCGAGGAGCCGACGGCCGGGCCCGCGGACGGCTGCGACATCCACGTCATCGAATTCGAGCTCGGGTCCGTCCGTCAGTAGTCCGTTGAAGAGCCTCCGCATTCGAGTCAAGGGAGCCGCATGTGTCCCAGGTGCCGGTCCACGTCGTCGTGATGCAGGCCTGTGCCGGGCACGGCGATCTGCCCGCCGCGGTGGACGCGGTGCGCCGGATGGAGACGGACGACGCGGCCCGCTCCGCGCTCGCCGCCGAACTGGTCCTCGCGCTGATGCGCAGCCAGAACATCCAGTTCGACGTCCGGTCGCTGCACGCACTCGACGAGATGCTGGAGATCGCGCAACGCTTCCCGCCGCCGGGCCCGCAGTGGCCGAGGCTGTGCGCCGTCGCGACCGTCATGGCCCTGATGGGGACTGCCTCCGAGCCCGGTCGGGTGAGCCCGGCCGAGGCGCTGGCCCGGCTGGACGCGGTGGAGCGGGACAGCGGCTCCGACGCCGCCGTCGGGGCCCAGATCGAACTGGCGCGGATGATGTTCACCTTCCTCCGCGGAATCGGGGAAGGCGATCAGTCTGTTTACTCACGGATGCCCGCGGACTTCAGCCGGCTGCGCGTCCTGGCCGGAGACGATCCGCGACTCAACGCGCTCGCGGACTACCTGACCGACGCGATGGGGATGCACCACAAGGGGACGACGGGCGGGGACGTCAGGCCGGATCTGGTCTCGCTTCAGGAAAAGGCCGGTCAGATCTTCCCCGCGGACAGTCCGGTGCACGAGCAGATCGATTCCTCGATTCGGGCCTTCGAAGTGTTCGGGCGGCAGGACGCGGCACCCACCCGGGACGAGTTCGCCCGGCTCGCCGAGGCCGCGCGCAGGCCCGGGATCAGCGATGGCGAGCGGGCGATGCGGCACGCGGCGGTCGGCGGCGCGGCGCTTTCCGGCGGGACGGAGCACGACCTGGACCGGATCGCCGCCGGGATCGGACACTTCCGCGAGGCGCTCGCGCTGACCGGTCCCGAGGATCCGCGACGCGGCTACCTGCTCGCCTCGCTCGCCCTCGGCCTGTACCGGCGCATCGAGCTGACCGGCGACGCGCGGGACCTTGCGGAGGCGGGCGACGTGCTCGAACGCGCCAAGGCGGCGGCCGCGGGCCCCGGCGATCCGGCCTGGCCGCTGATCAACGAGCTGCTCTCCCAGATCAGGGCCAGAGGCGGAGACCCGGACGCCCGGGAGAGCGCGCTCGAAGTACTGCGCGGCATCACCTGGAACGTGCTGCTGCAGAACGACCCGGCGGCGGCGCGGCGAGCGGCCAGGGAGGCCGCGTCCTCAGCGGTGCAGGCCGCGCGGATGTGCCTGCTCGCCGGAGATCCGGCCGACGCGCTGCGCGCCCTCGAGGGCGGCAGGGGCCTGATGCTCTTCGCGGCCGGGGAGTTCCGCGAGGCGGCCGCCAGGCTCGACGCGGCGGGTCACGGGGAACTCGCCGAACGCTGGCGGCGGGTGGTCGAGACGGGCGAGGCCGATGCCGCGCCGACCAATCTCCGCACCGACGTGCTGACGGCGCTCGCCGAGCACTCGGGCGTGCTCGATCCGCCCAGCCTGTCCGAGATCCGGCACGCCCTGCGCACGCTCGACGCCGACGCGCTGATCTACCTCGTTCCGGGCGGAGAAGGGTATCCCGGGTACGCCGTGACGGCCGCTGTCGGCGCGCCGCCCGGCTACCTGGGCCTGGCCAACCTCACCGACTCGGCCGACCGGGACGTCGAACGCTGCATCGACACGCTCGCCACCCGCGACCTCGGGCCCTCCGGCGGCCGGAAGGCTGTGGAGGACCTGGACCGGCTCTGCGACTGGGCGTGGCGGGCGGCGATCGGTCCGATCATCGAGAATTTCCTGCCGACGCTGCCTCCGCCCGCCTCGGGACGCGTCCCGAGAGTGATCCTCGTGCCGATGGGCAGGCTGGCCCTGGTTCCCTGGCAGGCGGCCCGCCGGCGGGACGGGGTGCACGCCGTGCAGCTCGCCGCCTTCTCGTTCGCCGCCTCGGCCCGCCTGCTGTGCCGGGCCGCCGCCGTCGCTCCGGTGCCGGCCGCCCCCGTCGGCCTCGTGGTCGGGGATCCGGACACCGGCCGTCCGCAAGATCGCCTGCCGGCCGCGCGGATCGAGGCGTACGCCGTCCACCAGGCCTTCTACCGCGGCGGCCGCTACCTCGGCACCCGCGCCGACGGCACGGTCAGCCGCTCGGGCCCCGGATCCGCGGACGAGCTGCTCGGCTGGCTCGACGCCGTCCGCCCCGGCGCCGGGGCCGTGCTGCACCTGGCGTGCCACGGCGTGATCGAGGGCGCGGACCAGGACTCCGCGCTCAGCGCCTACCTGCTGCTCGCGAACGGGGACCGGGTCACCGCCGAGCAGATCGTCCGCCGGCTGAGCACCGGACCCGACCGGGGGATCGGCCTCGCGGTGCTCGCCGCCTGCCGGACCGGCCGTTCGATCCACGGCTACGACGAGGCGTACAGCCTCGGCACCGCGTTCCTCGCGGGCGGGGTGCGCTCGGTGCTGGCCACCCAGTGGGCCGTGCCGGACCGGGCCACGTCGGTGCTGATGTTCATGTTCCACCACCATCTGACCCGCGGCCTGCCCGCCTGGGCCGCGCTGCGCGAGGCCCAGCTGTGGATGCTGCTGGGCGACGAGCGGCCGGTGCCGCCGGGCATGCCGAAGCGGCTGCGGGAGCAGTGGGACAAGGCCGGATCCGTCGGAGTCGAGGCGTGGGCGGGCTTCGTCCACCAGGGACAGTGAGGAGCGGGGCGGCCGTGCCGCAGGAGACGATCGAGCAGTTGCACGCGCGCTTGGCCGGGCAGGTCGGCCACGAACGGGCCATGACGCTGATCCGGATCGCGCAGGAGGAGATGAACCTCGCCGTCCGGATCCACCCGCAGAACCCGGGCGGCCGCGCGCATCTCGAGGAGGCGCTGCGCGCGGTCGAGGAGGCCTACGGGTATTTCGGGCCGAAGGACGCGATGCGCGGACCGGTCGCGGTGCTCTACGGAGTCGTGCTCGCACTCAAGAACGCGATCGGCGGAGGGTCCGAAGCCGACCGCGAACGCGCCATCGAGCTGATCGAGGAGTCCTTCACCTTCCCCAACGTGCCGCCGCTCCAAGTGGCCACCGGACGGCTGATGCTGGGTCAGCTGCTCGTCGAGCGCGCCGCGCGGCCGATGCAGTCGCCGGACGCGATGCTCCGGGCGATGACCGGCGGCCTGCCCGCGGTCTCGACCGCTGATCTCGACCGCGCGGCCGACTGCTTCCGCGAGGTGATCAAGGTGTCGTCGAACGCCGACATGACCAGCACCGCGACCACGATGCTCAGCGTGACGGAGCTGTTCCGCGACCTGCTCGGCGGGGTCGGGCCGCGGGCCGGCGGGCTCGACCTGGGCCGGATGGCCTCGGCGGTCTCCGCGCTGCAGGGCATGCAGAGCAAGGGCTTCGGGATGAATCTGTCCGGGTCGGGACTCACGCCGGGCATGAACCTGCTGGATCTCGCGAAGGGTCTGGCGGACATGGACCCGCTCGACCGTCCGGTGCCGCTGGTGCACGGGCCGGAGCCGGAGGAGGACGTCGTGGCCTCGCCGCGGCCGACGTTGACCGTCGATGTCGAGGTGCTGCGCCGTGACCTGGCCGAACTGCTGTCCGTTTCGCGGGACGACGTGTGCACCAAGGTGATCAGCGTGCTGCGATCTGCCGATCCGGCCCCGTGGACCGATGACCTCGTCGCGTTGGCCACGCGCGTCGTGCACGCCGCCGATCCCGCCCTCGGCACCGATCACCTCGTGCTCTCGGCGGCCTTACTCCTGAGGTCCCGCCGCGACGGAGACGACGGCTGGGGAGAGACCGACGGTGCGCCCGACTCGGACCTGGAAGCCGCCGTCGACGAACTCGCGGCCGCCGCGCGCGACGTGCCCCGCGAGCACGCCGACGCCGTGCCGCTGCTGCTTCTGCTGGCCGCGCTGCTGCCCGCGGGCACGCTCGACCGCCTTACCGAGCCGTTCGCCGAGACCTCGGGCGCGGTCCGCGCGCTCAGCGCCGGAGCGTTGATCATCGCGCACCCGCCCGGACTGCCCTGGCTCGACGCCCAGACCGGTCGGCTCATGGCGGCTGACGCGGCGTGCCACGCGCAAAGCATCGTCGTGCTCGGCGATGGCGCCGACGACCTCAAGGGCGACAAGGCAGTGTCCTGGCTCGCCTCCGTCGCGCAACTGCTCGAACTGTCCCGTCGCGCGGCGAGGCCGATCACCGAAGAAGTCGTATTCGTCACGAACCCGCGCGGCGACCGCGAGACGACGACCGTGGACGCGCTGCTGTTGCGGCGCAGCTTCTATCCGCGCTCACGCGGGCTGGGCCGCCTGGTCGAGGACGCGGACGGGGAGGCAACTCCCGATCAGGTCCGGGCCGCCGCGTCGGGCGCGTCGCTACTGCATCTCGCCTGCGGACTGACGGCCGGGGGAGCACTGGAGCTGGCCGAGTCCGGTGAACTGGACGTATCAGAGATCGAAGCACGCGGCGGCCTGGTGATCCTCCCGCCCGGCGCCTTCCTTCCGGCGGCCGACGCGTTGCTCGCGGCCGGATTCACCGGTGTCGTGGGTTGGCGGCAGGCGGTTCCCGAGCAGACCGCGTCGCTGATGCTCTACCTGCTGCACGCGGAGCTCGCCGAGACCGGCCGCAGCCCGGCCGCCGCCGTCCGCGAGGTACGCCGCTGGGCGCGCCGCCCCGACACGAGCGTGCTGCCGCGACTGCTGGCCCGTTACGCCGACAGCCCCGAGCTGATGCGCGAGGAGGACTGGTCAGCGCTGGTCTACCGGGGGCGGTGACCGATGGACCAGCACATGCGATCCGACATCACAACTGAGACACCGCCCGGCGTGGTCGTCCACCGGCTCAGGCTGCGCCCTGCGCACGAGGACCCGGCGCTCCTGGTGCCCGCGGGAGACACCGGCCTGGCAGCGGGACTCGCGGACCAGATCCGCAGACTGGCCGAATCCGGGATCCGCGGCACCGGTCCGGTGCTGACCTACAGCCGGCTGCCGGATGGCGGCAGCGTGCTGTGCCGGTTCATTCCGGCGGACAACAGCTCCTGTCTCGACGTGCGGGTGGCCGTGCTGAGCGAGGAAGCGGCGCGGGCCAGGCTGACGCCGATCGACGCCTGGCCGGAGGAGTGCTGGACGACGCGGCCCGGCACGCTGACCCCGCGTCCCTGGATCGACCGGACCGAGCTCGTCCGCTTCGCCGCGGAGGCGCGCGGGCAGCTGCCCTGCGTGCTCGCCGATGTCAGGGAACTGTTCGCCGGGCGCGCCGGCCCGCAGATCCTGCTGGTCGAGCGCCGGCCGCACGATGTGGCCCGGTGGATCGCGCTGATCTGCGCCTCGCTGCCGCAGCAGGCGGCCCGCGAGCTGACCTTCACCACGTCCGCGACCCGGCCCTACGCCGCCTTCGAGCAGATCGTCGGAGTCCCTCCGGAGGCCGAGTTCGCCTTCTCCGAGGTCGAACTGCGCCACCTCTACCGGGTGCGCAGCGCCGAGGGGCGGTGCAGCCCGGCCCTCGGCGACCCCTGGGCCGAGATCGCCGCCCGGCTCTGGCAGCACGGCCGCCCCGAGCTGATCACCGACACCGCCCGGATTCCGCTCGGCGCGCCCTTCGACGCCGGACGGCTGGCCGCGGTGGCGCTGCTGGAGCTGCTGCCGGTCGGACGCGAGGCCGAACTGCTCGCCGCGGCGTGGATCTCCCGTCCGGAGAACACCGGGGGAATGGCCCAGCAGGACGTGGACGGGCTGATGGACGCGCTCACCCGGATCGACCGGGCCGCGGTCGGCGCGGCCGGGCCGCGTCCGGCCGCGTTGGGCCAGATCCTCAGGGCCTTTCGATCGCTGCGGCGGCGGGCCACGCCCGAGGTGGCCGCGCCGGTCGCGCTGAGCCTCGGCCGGGCCGCGCTGCGCACGGCGCTGGACCGCTGCGCCGTGGTCAGCGCGGATCCGCTGGCCGACCTGGGTCTCGACCGCGCGGACCGGGAACGGCTGGCCGCGGAGTTCGGCGCCGAGGTGCGCGCCGTGCTCGACGCCGGGGACAGCTCGTCGGCCGAACGGGCGGGCAGCCTCGTGCTCGCGCGCGCCCTCGAGCTCGACCCGAGTGGACCGTATGAATGCGCTGCGAACCGGCGGACCGTCTAGTGTCCGCCGAGCTTCCCTGGGAGACGATGCGCGCCTCCGCGCAGCGCGGAGCCGGGACGGCGCCGAATCAGGACCACGTCGCGCTGCGCGTCGTGGCGGGCGCGGCGCTGGTGCTGTGCGCGGCGGACGGGCACGGGTCGCCGGACGCCCGGCGCGGCCACCTCGGCGCCCGCTGGGCGGTGGAGGAGGCGATGCGCTGCGTCATCCCGTTCGCCCGCCGCGTCGTGCGGCTCGAAGACGATCCGGAACGCTGGCCGGAACTCGCGGAGCTCGCCGACCGGCTGTGCGACGAGATCCGCCGCTGCCTGCGCGAGCGGGCCAGGATGCACGAGGCGAACGGACCGCGCGACGCCGTCGTCGGCGCCGCCCCGGTCGCCGGGAACAGCAGCCTGCTCGGCGCGCTGCTCTCGCGCAGGCTGCTGTTCTGCTGGCAGTCCGGGCAGGGCGACATCGCGCTGATCGGCGAGCAGGGCTCCCGGGTGCCGTTCGAGGCGGATGCGGGACCGCCGCGCCGGATGCTGCTGCACTGGCAGCCCGCGGACGCGCTCGGCGCGCGCCGGCTCGTACTGCTGAGCACCGACGGGCTGGCGCTCGGCCTCGCGGACCGCTCCGCCTACCGCGCTTTCGCCGAGGGGCTCTACGCCCGGATGGCCCGGCGCGAGGCCCAGGGCGTGCGCGACGGGCTCGACGACCGGCTGCGCGCCATGGCGGAGCTCTCCGGCGAGGACACGTCCCTCGTCGCGGCGTACGTCGGGCCCTGATTCGGCCTCAGGTCTCAGCCCTCAGCCGGAAGCCATTCGATGCCGTACATCCGGCGCGGGACCAGCCGTTCGAAGCTCAGCGCCGCCTCGCCGAAGGAGTCGAGCCTGACCGTGCGGCCGGGGGCGAGCCGGCCGCGGAACTCCTGGTACTCCAGGCCGTCGAGGCAGACCACGGACAGCGGCAGCCGGTCGAGGCCGAAGCGCACCCGCAGCCGGAACGCGTCGCAGTCCACCATCGGCACCATCGCGTAGTAGGGTTCGAGCGGCCAGCTCGGCGGCAAACGGAATACGAGTTCGTACTCGTGCTCCCGGCCGAAAGGCAGCGGCTCCGGAAATTCGATCTCCATTTCGAACAGCGCATCGCTCTTGCGGGCCAATTTCGTGATCACCGCGCCGTATCGGGCGGATACCTGGAGATCGGTTTCCGGCAATACCCACTCGGCGGTCGACGGCACGCTGAACCTGGTTCGGATCCGCTCGAGCCCGTCGCGGCGGCGGGCCACGATGGTGCGCTTCTCGGTGACCTCGGGCCCCGGGCCGTCGAGCCGCAGCAGCGCGTCGAGCCTGCGCAGGTACCAGCCGCCCTCCCGATCCCGTCCGGTGAGCTCGACCGCCGCGGCCGCGGCCAGCTCGTCGAAGGCCTCGTGGATGCGGCGGCGCACGGTGCGCTCGGCGTAGTTGCTCTCGGCGGCCAGCTTCGCCGTCCGGTCGCTCAGCCGGTTCGCCGCCCGTTCGTCCGTGGCCAGTGCGGACAGCACGGCCTCGCGCCGGTCGTCCGGGAAGCCGCTGGTCAGCTGGTCGACCAGCACCCGAAGCCGGCGCCGGAGCTCCCGGTCGGTCGCGTCGGCCGGCGGGTCGAGCAGTTCGGTCAGCAGCGGACCGATCCGCTCGGCCAGGCCGCTGGCGTGCAGCCCCCTGCCTCGTCTCAGCCTTCTGAATTCTTCGGCCAAACGCGGCCGGGTCTCCACCTCGGAATCACGCATCGTCAGAACAGCGCTCCCCTCTCGCCGGAACTGTCGCGTACACACCACACTAGCCGCGCTCCGACGACGGCAAACGCAAAACTCGAAATCAGTACGATCGATACGATTCCGATATCCGGTCCCCCTGCGTCTCCGTACGCTCCGGTATTCCGGTTGACACCGGAATCGTCACGGCCGCCCAATCCGCCGCTTCAATAGCCTCGGCCCGCGCGACCCTCCGGCCGTCGTCGAGGCCGAAGCTCTCGAGCAGCGTGCGCACCCCCGCGGTGCCGCGGTGCCGCGGGGCCGCCGGAACGCCCGCCGGCCGCATCCGGAAGGGCTGCGCGCTCAGCGGCTCCGGTGATATCAGCAGCTTGAGCCAGTCGGTGGCGCGCGCCCCGGGCCGCCGCGGACGCTCCTGCGGCAGCAGCATCCGGATCGCCGTGCCGTCGTGCACGAAGGCGGTGCGTCCGGGGCCGATCCAGTCCCCGTCGAACAGCCCCGTCGCGATCTCGTAGTCGTCGGTCAGGTCGAGGAGCACGCAGTACAGCCGGTGTCCGCTCGTGCTGCGCAGCCGCAGGAAGACGCGCGGCGCCTCCCAGTCGGCGCCGGTCCACGCGTAGTCCAGCGCGATCGCGCCGTCCGCTCCCGGCCGCAGCGCCGCGCCGTCGCCGTGATCGCGGCGCTGCCCGGCCGGGGCGTGCACCAGTTCGAGCCTGATCTGCCCGGCCAGCTCCGAGGCCGGGTTCGCCAGTGCCCTGATTCGCCGCCAGCGGGCGAGGTGCTCGGCCACCTCGACCGCCGCCGCGGCCTGCCGCGCGGTGCCGCACGGCAGGTCGGGCAGCGCGGATTCCGCCCGCTCCGGGTCGATCAGCCGCACTACGCCGGGCCGGACCGCCCGGACCTCGAGTCGCCAGGAGGATCCGGGCGGTCCGGCGGCCTCGGCCACCCGGACGTGCGCCGAGGGCCCGCCGCCGGGCCCGGCCGTGCGCGCCGCGGCCGTGAACAGATCGACGGCAGCCCGATTCCCCTCCTCGTTCACGGTCGGCACCACGGTGGCCGACGGCAGCGCCACCGCGCTGACCACCACCGGGTACTGCCGTGAAAGGTCGGGCTGCCAGCCGATCGGGACGACGCCGCTGCGGTCGGGGCGGACTTCGACCACCCGGGCCTCGCGCAGCGGACCGCGCTCGGCCACCGCGACCCGGGTCTCGCCGCACTCCGCCGCGGCCGCGATGCCGTGGCAGGAACCGGCGTCGATCTCCCAGCCGCCGCGCCAGCTCAGCGTCAGCGGCGCCGGGCGCGGGACCGCCTGGCCGCCGAGGAACGGCCGGTCGGCGAGCTCGGCGGGGGAGGAGTCCGGGTAGAGCACGGGCTGCTGGTCCGGCATCCAGTTCTCGACGTAGCAGCGGGCCGCGACGAGCAGTTCCCGGTATGTGGGCACCGAACCCGCACGGCCGGCCCGGTGCAGTTCGACGGTCAGCGCCAGGCTGAACAGGCCGCGCGGCTCGTCGAGTCGCAGCTCCCTGGCACCCTGGTAGTAGCGGCAGGCGCTGAGGTTGACGTGGTTCGGCTCGGCTCCCTCGGTGCGCTTGAGCAGCCCGGCCACGTCCGCCCGGTCGGCGAGCTCCGGCAGCAGTCCGCCGGCAGGCGCGTCCGCCCGCCGGCCGATCGCCCGCACCTTCTCGCGGCCGGTGCCCGGCAGCCGGGACGAGCTCTCCGCGTGGCAGCAGTCCATCACCAGCACCACGTGCGCGCCGCGCTCGGCCAGCCGCGACGTCAGGACCCTGATCTCCTTGTCGGCCAGGTCCCGGCCGCCCGGCTCGCGGCTGTCCGCGCACAGCACGGTCTGCATCAGGCCGCTCGGCTCCAGGTGCGCGTACTCCGGCGGCACCGGCTGCTGCGAGCCGTGCCCGGCGAACCAGAACAGCGCGGTGTCCCCGGCGCCGGCCCCGCTCAGGTGCTGCTCGAAGCCCGCGATCACCGCCGCCCGGGTGGCCGCACCGTCGCGCAGCAGTCTGATCCCGGACTCGGGCACGCCCGCGTCCAGCAGCCAGCGTTCGGCGGCGAGCGCGTCGTTGCCCGCGCCGCACAGCGCCGCCACCGGGGCGGGGTAGGAGTCGATTCCGACGATCAGGGCGCGCACGGCCATGGCTTCGAGTCCTTCGACGCGGGATGGAACGGGGAGGGGCCGCAGGTCCCCTCCCCGTTGTTCTGACGGACGTACGCCGCGGCCTCAGCCGACGACGACGGACATGAGCCAGGCGAGCAGAGCATGCACGCTGCCGTGGGTCTCCATGACGGGGCCCTCCCCTCGGTTGTGGTCGTTTCGCCTACGCCTTCAGGCTCGCCACAACCGCCCCGTATAACAATGTGTTGCCCTATTGCCTCCTTCGTGGACAACGGGAAACGCCCCGCGACCTGCGTCTCAGCGCGCGGGGTTGAGCAGGTCCGACAACGGTCCGCGCACCGCGGCGACATCGGGCACTGACATCATCCGATTGAGCTCGCGGGCCAGCGCGCGCAGATCCACCCGCACCGTGGCCGAGTCGACCTGGGCGCAGGCCTCGATCACCCGGCCGGTCACCGAGGCCGACTCCTCCGCCTCTCCGTCGGCGGCCAGCGCCAGCGCGAGCCGTGCGCCGTAGCGGGCCCGCGCCCGGAGCGCCGTCGCCGGCAGGGCCGCGTACTGCGCGCGCAGCGACTCGGCCGCCCGCCTGGTGTCTCCGAGGTCGTACAGGCACCAGCCGCGGGCGAACTCGATCTGATCGGCCGAGTTGGTCGGCCCGAGCGGGCCGGCGCCCGCCGTCGTCGGCGCCGCGTCCAGCAGATCGGCCGCGCGGTCCAGGGCGCGCAGCGCGCCGTCCCGGTCCGCCAGCACGGCCAGCCCCTGCGCCTCCCGCTGGGCCGCCAGGCCTCTGATCCGCGGGTCGCGGGTGGCGTGCTGCGCCCGCAGCGCCAACTCCACCGTCTGCCGGCCGTCGTGCCGGTAGAGCGCGATCAATCCGCGGCGCACCAGCGCGTACGCGGCCATGTCGTGCTGCCCGGCCGTCGCCGCGTACTCCACGGCCCGGTCCGTCCACCACATCGCGCCGGTCTCGTCGCCCGCCTCCTGCGCTATCCAGCCGGTGTACTCGGCGAAGCGCGAGGCCAGCACCAGCATCGCGTCCCGCTCCGCACCGGAGGACTGCCCGGCCACCCGGCGCAGCGCCTTGGTCGGGCCGAAGAGCATCGGCAGCAGATCCGCCGGGGCGAGCACCTGCCCGAGCGCCCGCGACTGCGCCAGCATCGCCTGGAAGCCGTCGAGCACCCGCGCGCCGTCGCGCTCGGCCGCCGCCGCGGCCGAGGCCGCCGGCCGTTCGAATCCGTGCCCGGCCGGGAGCAGCAGCCCGAGGCCGATGCCCGCCGCTCCCGCGGAGAGCACCTGCCGCCTCGATGCCGCCCGGAACCACACGTCGCCACCGTCGAAAACCACAGTCCACACCTCATCCGGATCGCTGACCGATTCTTCGTCGGGGGGCGGCGACGCGGGCGGCGCGGCGAGCGCGGCGAGCTCGCCCGCCGCGCCGAGGGCATGGTCGCAGCGCCGGGCGAGGCCCTCGCTCGGCGGCTTGATGCCGTGTTCCACCTTGCTCAGGTGGCTCTTGCTGTAGTGCACCAGTTGCGCGAGTCCGGCCAGGGAGAGCCCGGCCGTCTCACGCCGTCGTCGCAGCTCCCTGCCGAACACAGTGGCTCCACGCTCCATCGTCGTCCTCCCGTTTCCCGTCGGCTGTCCGTCAGGGTTGAGGTGGACGCGGTGGTGCCGGGCCTGGTGCGGGTGTACGAACCAGGATAAACCGTGCACCGCCCAGAGCGCGAGGACCGCGATGACCGATCCAGCCCAGACCGCGGCGGTCTTCATCAGCTTCCGCAACAAGGACGGCGAGCACGCGGCGGCGGTGCTGCGCAACGCGCTGGCCGCGCACTTCGGCGAGTCGGTGGTGTTCCGCTCCACCGACTCGATCGAACCGGGCACCGACTACCGGCACGCGATCCTGGGCAGCCTCGAGGGCTGCGCGGTGTGCATCGCGGTGATCGGGCCGCACTGGTCGGACATGCGCGGCGCGGACGGAGAGCGCCGGTTGTTCCGGCACGACGACTGGGTACGCACCGAGCTCTCGCTCGCGCTGAGCCTGGGCAAGCGGGTCGTGCCGGTGCTGCTCGACCAGGTTCCCCGGCTCGGCGAACGCGAGCTGCCGCCGGATCTCGAGGCCCTGGCCGGGCTGCAATCCCTGCGGATGACCCACTACGACCACGGCTCGGCCGTCCGTCGCCTCATCAGGATCCTGACTCCGCTGCCGGGCCACGCCGCCCGGCCGCCGGTCTGCCGGCTGCCGCCCGCCGAGGCCGACGTCGTCGAGCGGCCGGATCCGGCGACCAGGCTCGAGGCGGCGCTGGCCGCCGCCCGCGCCCGCGCCGCGGTCACCGGAGCGGCCGTACCCGTGCTGGTCCGCGGCGCGGTCGGCACCGGAAAGAGCGTGTTCGTGGCCGAATACGCCCGGCGCACGGCCGGCCGCGCCGCGGTCTGGTGGATCGACGCCCGGGAGCCGCGGGCGATCGGCGCGCAGCTCGCCGACCTCGCCGCGGCGGCCGGACTGCCCGAGTGGGACGCGGCGACCGGCTTGTCGGAGCTCTTCGACCGGCTCGGCCGCGACGGGCGCTGGCTGCTGGTGTTCGACGGCGTGGACGGCTCGGCGGGTGCCGGCGCGCTGCTCGACCTGCTGACGCGCTGCGGGCCCGGCGGCGACGTGCTGGTCACGACGCGGCTGCCGGACTGGGGCCTGGCCGCGGTGGAACCCTGCCCGGTGGACCTGTTCACCCGCGCCGAATCAGTGGCCTTGCTCACCGCGCACCTGCCGGGACGTAACCCCGCGGTCCTGGACCGGCTGGCCGCCGCGATGGACGATCTGCCCCTTGCCGTGGCGCACGCGGCGGCCCTGGTCAAGGCGGGCTGGTTCGTCGCCGAGGACCTGCCGGGACGGCTGGCCGCAGCTCCCGGCGCCGTGCTTGCCTCGCCGAGCTCGCAGCGGCATCGTGGCGTGGCCTCGGTCATCGGCGCCTGGACTCCGGTCGTGGACCGGATCGAGGCCGAGTACGCGGCCGGCCGGCGCGTCCTCGGCTTACTCGGTGTGCTCGCGTCGGCCGCCGTGCCGCTGCGCCTGTTCACCGAACGGCCCGAGGACGCGATCACCACGATGGAGGCGGCCGTCGCGATCGCGGACAGCGGCCTGGTCCCGGTGCGCGCGGGCGCCTTCCACGCGCATCCGCTGTTGCGGTCCTTCATCCGCGAGCGGATCGGGCCGGAGGCGATCGCGGGGTCGCGCGAAGCGGCGCGCGTCCTGCTGGCCGCGTTCGATCCCGGCGATCCGCGGGCTCTGCAGGCCGCCGGGGGGTACGAGGCGATCCTGCCGCACGCCTTCGCGCTCGATCTCGCCGCGAGCCCCGAGCCGGCCTGCCGCGAACTGCTGCTCCGCGTCGCCCACCACCTCACGGTGCGCGGCGACGCCGGCACCGCCCTGGACGTGGCCACATCGGCGTACGAACGCTGGCTCGCCGAGAGCGGCCCGCGCGATCCGCACGTGCTCGGCGCCGCGGCCGAGATCGCCAGGGCGCTGTTCCGCTCCGGGGACCCCGCGGGCGCCGCGCGGATCGACCGCCGGCTCGTCGACGCGTACGCCGAGGCCGGGGGGCCGGACGGCACGGCGACGCTGCGCGCCGAACTCGACCTGGCCACCGATCTGTGGGTCTGCGGCGAGCACGAGTCGGCGACCGCATCGTTCGAGCGGCTCGCCGCCCGGCTCGCCGCGCGCTTCGGCCCGGAGTCCTGGCAGACCCTGCGCGCGGTGCACAACGCGGCGCACGGAGAGCGTTCGCTCGGCCGGGCCGAGCGGGCCTTCCGGATGGACGAGCCGAATCTCCGCGTCCTGACCCGCGTGTTCGGCCGCGGCCACCCGGACACGCTGCGGTCCGCACACGCCGTCGGACTCGACCTGCGTGCCCTCGGCGACGTGCGCGGCGCGCTCGCCCTGCATCAGGACACGTACGAACGTCTCGTCGAGCTGCACGGCCCCGAGCACGCCGACCCGCTGGCCGCGCACTACGCGGTGGCCGTGGACCTGCGCCTGCTGCGCGACCCCCGGCTGACCGAAACCGCGCGCGAGGTGTACGAGCGCAGCCTCGCCGGGCTCGGCCCGGATCATCCGGACACGCTCACCCGGCGGCTGTTCTACGGAGAGGTGCTGCGTACGGCCGGTTTCGAGGAGCGGGGCGCCGCGGAGCGCGCCGCGGCCCGCAGGGGTCTTTCAGCCCGTTCCGGTCTCCGGCCCGGGCGCGTCGTCGGCGGGCTGCTCGGCGGCTGGCGCCGGTCGGATGAGGAGCCCTGAGTCACCCTCCGAGGGGCCGGTGCCTACCCAGTCCCGGCCGTCGAAGAACTCGAGCCCGCCGGTCTCCGGCGAGGTGCGCCAGTCGCCCGGCCGCGGCGGTTCGGCGGATGAGTGCTCTGCTTCGGCCACGACTCGATTATCGGCGCCGGCCGCGTTCTGTGCCAGGGTCCGCGACGGCTGTCCCGAACCCGCCGTGCTTGGCCGTTTCCTGGCCAGTTCTCGACCCTTTCCCGGTCCACTCTTGACCTGCGGTCCGTTGGGGACCGCCGCCCTGCGGCGTTGGTGGACTCCGCAAGGAAGGTTGACAAATCAGTGCTCGAAGAAAGTGCGCCCCGGCCTGCCCGGCCGGGTACGGCGCGGCCCGACCCGGTGGGCCCGGGTCGGCGTCGCCTCGGCGGCCGCGGTGTGTCCGCGGCCGCGTCCGAACATCCCCTATCCCATAACCCTGCTATCAGTGTCGCGCAGCTGTCCTCCCTCGCCGCGACCGGCGGACTCGCCGCCGTGGCGGCCGAGGGTCCGCAGTCGCACGCGCGGCTCGGCGCGGCGGTCTACGCGACAGCCTGGCCGATCGTGTTCAGCCGGGTCACCCGCACCGTGGAGCTGCGTCGCGGGCACCACGGCTGCATGCGCTCCGTCAGCGCCCTGACGCCGGAATGCCTCGATTGCTTCGAGGACGACGTGGCGGCCGTGGTGGACTACGTGCTGCGCTTCGCCGACACGCCGATCCTCGACCTGGAGGGCTGGATAGCCAGCCGGGTGCAGAAGGCCTGCGTGGACGGGCACCGCAGGCGCCGCGGGGCCCGCGGCGCGCTGCAACGGCCCAGGCTGCCGGAGTTCGTCGCGGCCGGCCTCGGCGGCGATCCGTGGCTGTGCTTCCTCGGCGTGGCCGTGCTCACCTGGGCCGGCCTGCCGATGACCGCGGGCTGCGGCCTGTGGCCGCTCGACGAGTGGGGCCGCGCCCGGCAGGCCCGGGTTCCCGGCGCCGACGCCGGGGACGCGGCCGCGGTGGAGCGGGACGTGGAGACGGTGCTCGCCGTCATGCGCTCCCGCCCGGCCTGGTACGAGCGCTACCTCGAGGTGCCGCTCGGCCGCAAGCAGGCGCCGGTCTACGCGGCCGGCGCCGACGACGTGCCGGCCGCCTTGCAGATCGTCGAGACGCACGAGTTCGACGACGCGATGCTGGTCCGGCTCGCCGGTCTCGCCCTGGACGGGTTCCGGCGGCGCATCGCCGCCGGGCAACTCCCGGGCGAGGCGGTGGCAGCGGCCGTCGGCGAGGCCTTCGGAGGGGCCTGCGCCTCCTGGGGCGCCGACCGTCCGCCGCATCAGGATCCGCTGCCCGCGGACCGGATCGCCGCGCTGCTGCGGGACCCGGAGGAGGTGGACCGGCTCGCGGGCGCGGTCCTCGACATCGTCGGCGCGCAGGAGGAGGTGATGGCGCCCGCGTGAGCTGACCGGAGGCGGGTGTGCGACGGCAGCGCGAGCCGTCGCGCACCCGCCCTCTCAGTCCCCTCAGTCCTCCAGGCGGGCCAGCCAGCCGCGCAGCCGGCGGTGCGCGACGCGGCGGTGCTTCGGCGCGCCCGGACCCGGCTCGGTGCCGAGCAGCGTGGACGCGTCATCGACCCCGTATACGGTCCGGTAGGCGAGGGCGGCGACGGCCACCTCGAACCAGCCGGGCGCGGCCGAAATCGCGGGCCTCGGCATACCCGGGACCGCCTCGGACGGCCCGGGACCGAGCTCGCCGGTGAACCAGGCCGGCAGCAGCGTGCCCCGGCCCAGCTCGGCGGCCAGCCGGTCGCGCAGCCGGACCGCGAGCGAGAGGCCCGCCTCGCCGCCCGCGTCGATCAGCTCGGCGAGTTCGGCCCGCAGCGCCGCGTCGGCGGCCAGCCGGGTGCGTGCCGTCCGGGCGGTCGACGCGTACCCCTCCGCCGCGTCGGACGCCTCGGCCAGCCGCCGCTCCACCGCCGCGAATCCGGCCAGCCGCTTGACGTGCAGCGGATCGGTCCGGGCGGTGGACCCCGCCGCGGCACCGATCTCCAGCACCGCGCGCTCGGCCTCGTCCCGCTGCCGCTCCAGCCGCGCGTACCACTCGACGGCGGCCTGGAACGCCGCGCGCTCCCGCTGCGCCAGCAGCCGTTCCTCGGCGTCGCAGCCGGCCAGCACCGCGGCCGCGAGCTCGTGCGTCTCCTCGTCGGTCGAGTCGAGGTCGGCCGCCGGCAGCGCGCCCGATTCGCTCAGCCGCTCCTCCAGCCAGGCCACCCGCGCGGTGAGCCGGCGCAGTGTCCTGAGCATGCTCGGCGGCGGCAGCGCGGGCGGCGCCTCGACAGGCTCAGGAGCCTGGTCCAGCCCGTCCAGCGGCAGCGTCGCGTCCATCGGCTCCACGCTCATCGCGCCTCCCCGCCGGCCGAGCTCGTGCCGAGCAGCCGGAAGGCGTAGAGGCCGACCCAGCACCCGCCGAACGCCGCGAGCACGGCCGCGGGCGGGAGCGCCTTGCAGACGCAGACCACCGCGACGATCCCGGCCACCGCGTAACAGCAGGCCCCGAGCCGCGGCCGGATCAGCGGATCAGCGGCCCGCCGCGCCGCCCCAGGCAGCGTGGCGAGACCCGCCGCGGCCAGCGCGATCGCCGGGAAGAGCCACCAGAACGGCAGCACGCCGAGGGCCGCCGCGACGCCCCCGGCCACGCCGAGGAGCCCGAGCAGGCCGCCGGACCAGCGCGCGATCAGCGTGCTGACGTGCCTGTGATAGCCCTCCTGGAGCCGGGGGATGGCCGCCTCGTACTCGACCAGCGCCCGGGTCGCCACCGCCACCGCGCCCACCGCCTCGCGGTAGCCGGCCGGGTCTCCGTCGCCGGAACCCGGGCCGGGGGCGGCGAGCACCGCGGCCCGTTCCCCGGCCTGCCGGATCCCGGCCTGCAACCTGCGCACCTCGGCCTCGATCCCGGCCGGGGTGTTCCACGCCGCCATCTGCGCCATCGCGGCTCAGCCCCCGGCGAGGATCAGCCGTCGGCCGGTGCCCGCCGCGGACACCGACTGCTGCTGGTGGTCGCTGCCCGCCGGGACCGCGCGCTCCCGGCCCCAGGCCCGGATCTCCTCGATCTGCTCCGGATTGGTGCGGCTGAGCGGCATCGTGTTGCTGAAGTTCGCCTTGATGAACTCCGCGTCCAGGGCGTGCTCAGAGCCGGGCAGCTCGAGCGCGACACCGACCTCGTGCAGCGCGGCCGCGATGTCCGCGCCGGCGAATCCGGCGGAGAGCTGGACCAGCTCCTTGACCAGCCCCTCCGGCGCGTCCTCACCGACATACATCCGGTAGTAGATGCCGAGGATCTCGGCGCGCTCGTCCTCGTCCGGCAGGTCCACGAAGAAGATCTCGTCGAAGCGGCCCTTGCGCAGCAGCTCCGGCGGCAGGGTGCTGATGTCGTTCGAGGTGGCCACGAGGAAGACCGGCGCCGTCGACTCCTGGAGCCAGAACAGGAACTGCCCGATCAGCCGCCGGGTCACCCCGGTGCTGTCGGACTGCCCGGCCAGGCCCTTCTCGATCTCGTCCAGCCAGAGCACGCACGGGGCGATCCGGTCCGCGGCCTCCAGCGCGTCGCGCAGCCGGCTCTCGGACTGCCCGACGTACTGGCCCATGATGTTCGCCAGGTCGAGCCGGTAGAGCGAGAGCCCCCACTGCGCGGCGATCGCCTTGGCGGACAGCGACTTCCCGCAGCCGGGCACGCCCACCAGCAGCACCCCGCGCGGCGGCCTGAGGTGCTTGTTCGTCGCCTCGGCGAACATCCACTGCCGTCGCCGGTCGAGCCAGGAGCGCAGGTTCTGCAGCCCGCCGATCGAACTGTCGGACTCCTTCACCTGCACCTTCTCCAGCCCGGCCAGGTCACTGAAGATCCGGTCCTTGAGCCGGGCGAGCTGCTTCACGTCGTCGGGCACGAGCGTTCGCTTGGCCGCCACCGTGGCCACCAGGTTGACCGCCTCCGCCTGGGTCGCCCCGACCAGGAAGCGCGCCGCGCGCCGTGCGTCGTCCTCGACCCAGGAGATGTCCACCGCCTCCGCGTTGTCCTCGAGGAATTCCGCGATCACGTGGTACATCTCCTCCTCGTTCGGCGGATCGAGCTTCGTGGTCATCCCGAGCCGCTGCAGGCCGCTCCACAGCGGGCCGTCGGTGATCACGATGACGCTGCCCATCGCGTTCTCGGCGAGCCGGCCGATCTCGGCGAAGTGCCGGGTGAACGGCGAGTCCACGCTCAGGTCGTCCGGGTCGACGAACACGAAGTTGCCCTGGTTGCGGTTGTTGAACTGATGCGAGGCGTAGTCCATCGCCTCGGTGATCGACTTGTCGTCGGTCAGCGGCGCGTTGGTGCGGATGTCGCGCAGGCCGGTGGCCCTGGTGTGGATCAGGAACGGCATGGAGCCGCGGTTCGCGTCCCCGGCGAGTTCCTTGACCAGGCGTATCGCCCGGCTCTGTTCGATGCTTCTCAGGACGATCAGCGGGATTCGCGCGTGCAGGTAGCTGCGGAGCTCGTCCAGGCATTCGGCGTAGGTGGCCATCGGCCCTCCCTCTCGCGGGTCGGCTTGTCAGGGGCGCGCGATCCGGCGCCGCGGAGTGTCGAAGGGATCTGTCGCGGCGGACGCGGGCGGCGGCACGGCGGCGGGATTCTCGACGACCGTGCCGCCGATCACCGCGGTGAGCGGGTTCTCGCGCAGGGTGCGCAGCCGGGCCTCGGCCCGTCGGTTCGCGTCTCCGGTGCCGCGCAGCCGGTCGACCCGCTTCTCCAACTGCTCCTGCATGCTCGTCACCGCGCCGTCGACGATGCCGGTGAGCCCGGTCCGCAGCTCCTCCGGCAGCCGCTCGTCCGCGGCTAGCGTCCGAATCGCGCGCAGTCCGGTACGGCTCTGCTGCAGGGCGCGTCCGTACTCGAACTCGTCCGCGGCGGCCGACGTGGACCGGCCGAGCGAGGCCTGCCAGAGCTCGAGCCGCCGCGAGAGCGCGCCGGTGAACCGGTCGGTCAGCCGGCGCCAGGTGTCCCCGGCGAAGGCCTCTTGATCCAGCGGTCCGAGGGCGGAGGGATCCACCTGCCCGCCCTCGGACCAGCGCTCCAGGTACGCGGCCCACTCCTGGTAGCCGCTCGTCGCCGGGACGCCGGATCCCTTGCGGCGTCCTGGCACGGTCAGCCGTCCTGTCCGGAGCGGCGCACCACGGTCTCGCCGGGCGGCAGCGGCTCCCAGTCCGGCAGCCCCTCGATCGTCTTGCGCAGCCGCTCGGTGCCGCGGGGCCGCTTGGCCGCGTCCGGCTTCCCCCAGCGCGTCCCGGCGGTGGCCTTGCCGCGCGCCCACGAGGGCGTGCCGTTGCCGCTTCCGTTCACGGTCGTCTCGCTCATGCCACTCCTCCCTCGACCACGACGGCGCGCGACTCGAAGGCGCCGCGCTCGCCGCCCAGTTCGGCGAACCGGGTGACCAGTTCCCGCACGCTCTGCTCCTGTCCGTCCTGCCGCGCGTACCGCGACTGGTAGTCCGTCAGCTCGGCCGCGGCTCCGCGCAGATCGGTCAGCGCCTGCTGCCTCGCCTGCTTGAGCAGGTCCGCGTACTTCTTCTGCAGCGCCTCCATGGCCTTGCGCGCCCGCACGGTCCGCAGCGCCCAGACCCCGAAGGTGACGCCGCCGACCAGGACTCCGAAGACCGGGTTGATGAAGACGCAGACCAGCAGGATCAGACCGCTGACGACGCCGGCGATGGTCATCTTCTTCTGGAAGGGATATTCGAGCGAGGCCAGGAACGGCCCGGTGGCCGTGTCCCAGTGGTCGCCGAGCGACTTCTCCAGCTCCGGCAGCGGCGTCGTGGTCAGGTTCCCCTGCCACGAGGGCACCTCGTACTTGGTGTCGCCGAGCGGGTGCCTGGCCGGGAAGGCGGTCTCGACCTCCAGCGGCTTCTTGACCCGGTAGCCGACGCAGAACTTCGCGTGCGCCTGCTTGATCGCGTCCGCGCAGGTGGCCAGCGCCATCTGCTGGGTCGCCTCGGACACGCCGAGGGAGTCGGGGTCGAGCGCGGCCGTCGTCTGCAGGGTCAGGTAGTCGAGCGTCGCGCCCCACGAACCCTCGGCCGCGTCCATCGCGGCGCGCGCGGCGTCCAGATCGCCCTCGTGCTTGAGGATCTCCCGCTGCAGCTGCAGTTCCTCCTGCACCGGTATCTCCGCCGGATGCCACTCGTCGACCAGCCGGTCGAGCAGGTCGTCCACCTGGTCCTCGATGCTCGCCGACGGCTGGTGCTCGGCCGCGGCCAGCGGGCCGTAGAAGTCGGTGAAGGGCCTGTGCGCCTCGGCCGAGCGCAGGGCGTCCTCCAGGTCCGGCCACTGCGGGCTCAGCTCGCGCAGCCGTGGGAACGCGTCCCCGGCCCCGGCCGGGCGGTACTGCTCGATCACGAAGCGCCAGCGGGACACCTGGGCCTCGCGCGCCGCGTCGTTCTGGTCGAAATGCTCGTGCCAGCCCTGTACCGTCTCGCCGATCAGGGCCCTGCCACCGGGCCCGAAGGCGCCCTGCGCGACCGACTCGAGCACCACCGCGAACTCCCGGCTGAGCGCGTTGGGGTCGAGGTAGGACACGTAGTGCCGCAGCCAGCGCACCGACGCGCGCTGACGGCTCTGCCGACGCAGCACGAGCGCGAAGAACAGCGCGGTACGTCCGGGCGCGTACTCGCAGGCGTTCGCGATCGCCGTGTCGCACAGATCGGCGTCGCCGCCGGACCACGCGGCCAGCGCACGGCCGGCCGGAGCCAGCCAGTACCGGGCGTTCTCCAGCATCAGCATCTCGGTCGCGTGGTCCACGGTCTCCTGCGCGACCAGGCCGCTGTCGAAGGCGCGCAGCAGGTTGGCCGCGGTCCGCCGGACCTTGGTGTACCAGCCGAACTCGATGTCCAGCTGGTTCTCCAGCGCGCCCTTGCGGGTCTCGGCGAGTTGTTTGTTCGCCGTGCGCTCGAAGTGCTGCCGGAACAGGCCGAACTCCCCGCTCAGGTCGGCGAGCTCGGACCTCGTCTGCTGCTGGACCGCGCCCACCGCGTCGACCTGACTGCCGACGTGGTCGAGATGCGTGTCCAGCGCCAGGGCGATGTTCTCGAGCCGGTCGATCTTCCTGTGCAGTACTACGTCCACTCCATCTGACACTTTCTTCCTCCCTCTCTCGGATTTCTCGCGAACTCGCCGCTCAGCCGACCACCGGGCTGCCGTCCGGCAGCACCGGGACGATCAGGCCGTCGGAGTAGACCTCGACGTACGCGTAGGCGCCGGAGCGCACCAGCGGCCGGGCCGCCGCGTACGGGTCGGGCACCGCGCTGCCCGGCGTGTAGTGCTCGACGATCAGCTCGATCAGGTTGAGCCGGTGGTCGACGTAGGGCGCGCCGAGGTAGCACGTCGCCAGCAGGCCGATCGGCACGCCGCCGCCGAAGTCCTTCGCGTACTGCGCGCTGATCTGCTCGGCCAGCGCCCGGCAGGCCTGCTCGTCGAGCCCCGCGTCCAGCCGCCTGACCGCGTCCAGCAACACGGCGCCGCGCGGCCTGCGCAGCTCGCGGATCGCCAGGCGCTGGGCGGCCGACGTGTTCGAGCTCTGCGCCGTTCGCTGCGTCGACGTGGCGGCGGAATGCCGTCCGCGCTCGCGGAATCTCATGGCTCTGTCTGCCTCTCGACGAACGTGCTCGCGGCGGCGCCCGGCGCCCTTCGCGGCTTACTGACGGACCGGCGGGCGTGCGGGATGCCGCCGGTCCGTCAGCCAAGGGGGCGAAGGACCCGACAAGCGCCCGAGGAGGCACCCCCGCATGATCCTGATCGTTCTGTTGATAGCTCTGGTCGGTTCGCTGGCCCTGTTGAAGTACCTCGGCACGCTGGCGATGCGCCCGACCGAGATCGAGGTCGGCGACCTGACGCTGGACCAGATCGTCGAGCTGGGCACCCGTTCCTCGCACAGCCGGGTGCGCCGGATCTTCGGCAGGCCGACCGCGAACCGCACCATCGACGGCGGGGCCGAATGGACCATCCGCACCGGCGCCGGGGTGATGGGCGTGCGGGTCAGCCCGACGCCGATCGGCTACCGGATCGTCGCGCAGGCGCTGACCATGCGGATCGCCCAGCACCAGGGCTGGATCAACCTGGACACCACCTGGGGCAGGTCCAAGCTGCTGACGAACTGGCTGTTCGCCGCGCTGGGCATCCCGCACAACCCGCGCAAGCTGCTGCGTCAGCGCAAGCGGGTGTTCCGGGCGATCACCAGGGCCGCGGCCAACGCCGCCGTGCCCGCCGCCGTCCAGGCACCGGCCCCCGGCCGCACGCTCGGGTCGCAGCAGGCGCAGACGCCGCAGGGCACGAGCGGCTCGTAGACACCAGGCGACAGAAGCCCGGAGCGTGCAGGAAATGCCGTCGTTCTTCTCGAAGCCCGTGCTCGACACCGAGTTCGAGGCGGCCGCGCACCACACGATGAGCCGTCAGCAGCGCGCCTGCGTGGCCAAGTCCCAGGACGTGATCCGATCGGCGCTGCTGCCCGGCGAACAGCCGAGGTTCGTCCTGGTCGAGGACTCCACCGGCTCCTGGGTCGTGGTCGTCACCGACTGGCGGCTGCTGGTCTTCTCGACCTCGTTCAGCGGTGTGTGCCGGGTGCTGGCCTTCGCCGGCTACCGCGGGCAGTTCGCCCTCGAAGTGGAGACCAACTGGTCGACCCGCGGCGCCGCCGTGGTGATCATCGCCGACGGCTTCCGAGTGCGGTTCAAGGTCAGCCATCCGGCCGCCGGCCGCGAACTGGTGCAGATCGCCGAACTGTCAGCCGAAGCTCGGTGACGGCGCGCCCCGCGCACCTTGTCGAGGTCGTCAGCCGTCGCTGCCTGCTGCCTGCTGCGACGACTGAGCGTGCCTCGGCGCGATTCCCTACACGTAGATCGACTGGAACTGGCGGTACGTGTCCAAGGCCTCGGGGCCGAGCTCGCGGCCGAGACCACTCGCCTTCATTCCGCCGAACAGCCCGGCCGCCGAACGCATGGCCATCAGCGCGGCCGCCGAGCCGGCGCCGGCCGATTCGCCGAACACCGTGACCTGGTCGGGGTCGCCGCCGAACGCGGCGATGTTATCGCGCACCCACTCCAGCGCGGCGACGCCGAAGGCGCGATGCCCCGGGTGGGTCACCCGGGGCATCCGCCAGAGCGGTTAGAGCGGCCGGATGTTCTCGGCCTGCGGGCCCTTCTGGCCCTGGGTGATGTCGAACTCGACCTTCTGGCCTTCGTTCAGCTCGCGATAGCCCTGGGCCGCGATGTTCGAGTAGTGGGCGAACACGTCCGCGCCGCCCCCGTCCTGCTCGATGAACCCGAAGCCCTTTTCGGAGTTGAACCACTTCACGGTGCCTGATGCCACTGGGTACTGCCCTTCAGTAAACGAGAATCTTCCCGGCCAGTGTGACACGGGCCACGGGCATCCGCGAGAAAATCTGCATGGAGTCGTGATCACAACTCCATGCAGTCCCCGTCCTCGACCCTCGCCCCTGCCAGCACATCTGCCTGGGGCCGCTGGTCGGTCCTCGCACGATTCCGGCTTCCGGCCGCATGACAACGATGTCATCCTCCTGCGGCATCATCTGCGCGGAGCGTCGCATTCTGTTCTCACGCTTGTTCAGCTCGTCAGGGACGCGCCACGGACGTGCTTACAGGCTTATAGGGACGGGTGCCACGTGCTGGTCGGCCGGGAGGCGGGGCCGGGTCGGCGGCCCGGCACTGCCCCGCGTCCGCACCCGAGGCGGCGGCTCACGCGGCCGGCCTGGGCCGGCGAATCAGCCCACTGGGCGTTCTTGACGACCCGCTTCGACGGCGGTTCCGTGTGGAGCGGGCTTCCCCGAGCGAATCGCGCCGTCCGGCGCGCGCGGGAGCCGCACGGTGATTGTGGCGCCCGAGCCGAGGCAGCCCACGGCGCGGATCGTCCCTCCGTGATCGGTGGCGATCTCCCGGGCCAGGGCCAGGCCGAGGCCGAAGCGGCGAGGACCGCTGTGGCCGCTCTGCGCGAAGCGTTCGAAGATGCGCTCGCTGTCCGCCGGGTCGAAGCCCGTGCCGTTGTCCGCGACCTCAAGTTCGATGCTCCCGCCGCGATCCGCCGGACGCAGCGTGACCTGGATCCTGCCGGTCGAGTCGGTGTGGCTGATGGCGTTGTCGAGCAGCGTCGCGATCATCCTGCGCAGCGGCGACGCCGCCCCGCACACCGTCGCGGGACTCGAGATCAGCGTGAGGGAGCGTGAGGCCAGCCGGGGACGCTCGGCATCGACCGCCGCGGCCGTCAGTTCCGTGAGGTCCACGAGCTCGCGGCGGCTCGGGTCGGAGCGCAGGCCCGCGGACAGGAGCAGGTCCTCGACCACGTCGTTCAGGTCGCGGGACGAGCGGACCAGCGCGGTGAGCTCGTCGGCGAGTTCCTCCGGCAACTGGCCCTGCCGCCAGCGCAGCAGCAGTTGCGCCCGCGTGTGCAGACGGGTCAGCGGGGTACGCAGCTCGTGGCTCGCGTCCGCGACGAAGCGGCGCTGCCGGGCCATCGCGTCGCCGAGCGGCATGATCGAACGCCGGCCGATTTCGGCCCCCACCAGCGTGGCGAGGACGATGCCGATGATCCCGACGAGGATCAGGGCGCGGAGGAGATGATCCAGGTCGGCCTGCTCGTAGGTGGTGTCGAACACGGCCTGCCGCACGATCGCCGCGTGCCGCACGGTCACCACGTCGTACACCGTGCCGTTGCGCGTCACGCTGGTCCGCACGGCGCCCCCGTTGGACGGTGCGGACGCGATGGCGGATTCGAGTGGGAATCCCGCGGGCACTTGCGCCGGCCGCAGCAGTTTTCCGTCGTCGAGCTCGAACAGCCACAGGCACGGTTCCGCCGCGTCCGGACTGGCGTAGGCGAGGACGAAGTCCAACCCCTTCTCGGCCTGCTGGTGCTGCTCGGCCATGACCATGCGGTACGTGCAGAAGCCGAGCACCGCCAAGGCCAGCGCGAAACCCGCCGCGATCCGGCAGGCCAGGATCGCGGCGGTCCGCCTGAGCAGCCGCCGCTCCGGTGTCGTCGGCCTTCGCCCGAAGATCACAGCAGTCCTATGCGATAGCCGAGGCCGTGCACGGTCAGCACTATCCGCCGGCCGAGTTTGCGGCGCAGGTAGTAGACGTACGTGTCGACTACGGACTCGGCCTCCGTGTCAGGGAACACCAGGGTCCGCAGCTGAGCACGCGTGTGGACCGACTTCGGGTGCGCGGCGAGCGTGTGCAGGAGGGCGAACTCGCGCGGCGAGAGCGGCACCCGGCTGCCGTCCGGCAGCGCCACGTCGCGCAAATCCCTGTCCAGGAAACCGTCGCCGAGCGGCAGCAGGTCGGCCTGGTCGTCGAAGCGGCGGTCCAGTGCCCGAATCCGGGCCAGCAGCTCGTCGACGTCGAAGGGCTTTGCCAGGTAGTCGTCCGCGCCGCCGTCCAGCCCGCGCACCCGCTCCGCATGGGCGCCGAGCGCGGTCAGGATCAGCACGCGCGTGGTCACGGCCCGCCGGCGCAACCGGGACAGCAGGTCGAGGCCGTCGATGCCGGGCAGCCTGCGGTCGATCACCATGACCCGGTACCCGCGGGTCAGGCCCAGGTGCAGGCCCTGCTGACCATCGTGCGCGACATCCACCTCGTAGCCCTCGCGCTCGATCAGTCCGGCCAGCAGAGCCGCCAGCTCCGTATCGTCCTCGACGATCAGCAGCCTCGGCTTGTCCTTGCCTGCCGCGTTGTGATCCCGGTGCACTCCGCCACATTAGGACACCGGGTTCTCGGCCGCCCCCGCCGGCAACACGGCGGGCACGGGTTCTCCCGGAGCGCTCGGCTCCGCGATCGGCAGCCGCCGGTCGAACAGCGTCAGCGCGGGCGTGGCCATGAGCGTCGTGACCAGCGCCACCAGGACCAGCGCCGTGAACAGTTCGCTGTTGACGATTCCCGCCTGCAGCCCCACATTCAGCGCGATCAGCTGCATCAGGCCGCGCGCGTTCATCAAGGCCCCGAGCCGCGCCGCCACGCTGTTGTGCTCCCCGCTCAGCCGCGCCGCGGCCCACACCGCCGCGAACTTGCCGAGCACCGCGGCCACGATGGCCAGCAGCGAGAAGACGAGCAGCGGCCGGTTCGTCAGCAGTGCGAAGCGGGTGTTCAGGCCGGAGTACACGAAGAACATCGGCAGGAAGATGATGCGGGTGTTGGTGCTCATCGTCGCGACGGTCCGTTCCGCGGCCGCGTCGCGCGGCATCGCCATACCGATGCAGAACGCGCCGAAGACCGAGTACAGCCCGATCTCGTCGGTGAACCAGGCGGACCCGAACAGCACGGCCGCGACGAGCAGGATGCGCGTGTCGTCGTCGAACGCGCCCGGACGCAGCGTGCGCTCGAGCAGCCGCCGCGCGACGAAGAACACGAACGCGGCGAACAGCACCGCGCCGCCGACCGCCACCAGGATCGGCTTCGGCTTGCCCGCCGCCGCCGCGAGCACTCCGGCCAGCAGGCACCAGGCGATCACGTCGTCGAGCGCGCCACTGGCCAACGCGATCGAGCCGTAGCGCGTGCCGGCCAGCCCGCGTTCGGTGATGATCCGCGCGAGCATCGGGAACGCGGTGATGGCCAGCGCGACGCCGACGAAGGCCTCGGTCGAGCCCATCGGGACTCCGGATACGAAGATGTCGACGCGACCGCGCGCGCCGACCGCCAGCAGCACGCCGAGGATCAGCGGCGTGACGATACCCGCGCTCGACACGACTGTCGCCGCCCGCATGATGCCGCGGTTCAGGTGCGAGCGGAATTCGTGCCCTGCCTGGAACATGAAGGCGACAAGACCGATCTGCCCGGCGACGTAGAGCACCGGCTTGAGCGCGGCGGGGAAGAGTTCGGTCTCCAGCCTCGGCGCGATTTCACCGAGCAGCGAGGGGCCGAGCAGGACACCCGCGATCATTTCGCCGACCACCGGCGGCTGTCCGACGCGTCCGATCGCCCACGCGACGAGCCGGCAGAACAGCAGAATCGCGACGAGGGCGATGAAGAAACGGGGGGCGAGGGCGGTGGCGCTCACGCTGGCGCCTCGCCGGTGCTCGGGTGGCTCGTTCGCGCACGCACGGTACTTGATGATTCGCTCGCGAGATCGCTCATCGCTGCTGTGCCTCCTGTGCGGCGAGACCGGCGAAATAGCTGCGGCACAAGTGCAGGCGGCGCGCGTCCCAGACCATGTAGGTGCCGAGCACGAGCTGGACGAGGCTGCGCCAGACGTCCTCCCACCGGTCGCGCACGCGGAGCAGGGCCAGCTGCATTCGCGGACGGAGCGGCCGGTACTGCTCGGCCCGAGCCGGCATGACCGGTGTGACCGGCGTGAGCAGGCACGGCCCGCGGTTCGGCAGCGAGCGAGTGTGCCCGACCGAGGAGGCGAGCGTGTACCGGCGCAGCACCTCGGCCGCCATGACGCGCATCGTCAGCGGGGCGATACCGCGCGCCGGGCACGGCCGGTTCGCGCTCACGCCGAACGGGATGTGGTTCATCCGCGCGGATTCCTCGTGCAGCCAGCGATCCGGGTCGAACTCGGCGGCATGCGGGCAGCCCGAGTGGTGGAAGTCCGGATAGTTGAACAGCAGCACGGACCCGGCCGGGATGGCGACCTCGCCGAGCGCGATGTCCGCGGACGTGATCCGGTGCGCCACACCGAACAGCGGATAGACGCGCAGGGTCTCATCGATCACCCGGTCGAGCAGATCGGTGTCCTGCGGATTCTCGCGGAGCCGCCGCTGCAGCTCCGGCCGTGCGGCGATGGCCAGCAGCAGGTGCGCCATCGCTTCCGACATCTGCACGACGGCGGTATTGAAGTACGTGCCCTGGAGATAGAACGCCTGCTCCTGCTCGGTCAGCGCTTCGGGAAGCCCGTTCGGCACGC